>NZ_JANSIV010000076.1:58434-101696 GCF_047502705.1 Synechococcus sp. H70.1 | reverse complement strand
GGATTCCTTGCCAACTGGAAGTGGCCTCACCCTACCTAGCACTTTTGGCGGACTAGACGGCGAGGGTGGGAGTGCCGCTGGTTCTTCTGTCGGGGACGACGCCGTTGCTGCAGCGGGCGCTGGGAGGGGTGAAAAGGGATCCCTACCAGCTCTACGTGGCCAGCAATGCTGGCAGCCTAGCGGGGCTTCTGGGCTATCCGCTGCTTTTGGAGCCACGGTTGTCTTTGTCAGGACAAACCCACCTGTGGACGGGGGCCTACGCCCTAGTAGCGGCGCTGGTGCTGCTGGGTGGGGTGGGGCTGCTCCTGCAAGGGCGGGGGGTGGCTTTCCTACGACCCGCTCCTGCTCCAGGGGATCCCAGGGACGTCGGCAGGACGGAGATCTGGCCCCTCTGCTGGCGGGAGGGTTGCCGCTGGGCCGGCTGGGCCTTTTTGCCGGCGGGTCTGTTGGTGTCAGTCACCACCCTCTTGACCACCGAGGTGGCGGCGGTGCCCTTGCTGTGGGCTCTCCCCCTGAGCATTTATCTGGTGACCTTTATGCTGGCCTTCGGCGGCCTCCACCCCAACGAGTTGGCTTTGGGGACAACGGCTCTGCTGGCCTGTGGGGCAGTGGGGGCACAGGTCTTGGGCTGGGTGAGGCCTTGGTTTTGGGTGTTGCCGCTGCACCTAGGGGCTTTTGCCCTGGTGAGCTGGGCCTGCCATAGCCAGTTGGCTCGCTGTCGCCCGCCGGCTCAGCAGTTGACGCAGTTTTACCTGTGGCTGGCCTTGGGGGGGAGCTTAGGAGGGCTGTTTGCCGCTTTGCTGGCGCCGCAGGTGTTTGAGTCGGTGCTGGAGTATCCGCTTCTCTTGGGCCTAGCACTGGCAGCCTTGGCAGCTCAGGGGGGACGGTTGGGCCTAGGGCTGGGGCTGGGGTTGCTCCTGCCCCTATTGCTGTTGCGCTTTCATCTCCAGGGGCTCCTTCACGCTGGCGCAGCCGTAGGCCTGGGCCTGGGCTGGGCACTGCTGGCCCTGTTGGGAGAAAGCAAGAGGGGATGGCGGTACCGCCTAGGAGTAACCACGGGGTTGGTTTTGCTGCTGGGACAGCCTTGGCTACCGCCGGGGCTGCAGGTGGTAGCCAGCGAGCGCAGTGTCTTTGGCCTTCACCGCCTTGTGGAATACCACACCGAGGCGGGCTCCTTCCGCAGCCTGCTCCACGGCACCACCCTGCACGGCAGCCAAAACCTAGATCCCCAGAAAGCGCTGGAGCCGCTCACCTATTTTTCCCGCCAGGGGCCGGTGGGTCAGGTGTTCCAGCAGTGGCGGGCGCAGCCGCGCTCTTCTCCAGCCCAGGTTGCGGTGTTGGGGCTGGGGATCGGCACCTTGGCCGCCTATGCCGAGCCGGGAGAGGAGTGGACGTTCTTTGAGCTGGATCCCACCGTGGCCGACTGGGCAGGCCGCTACTTTGCCTATCTCAATAGGACCAGCCGGCGGGCGCAGGTGCGGGTGATCTTGGGCGATGCCCGCCTCCGTCTGCAAGGGATCCCAGAGGGCAGCTATGACCTGCTGGTGATGGATGCCTTCAGCTCTGACGCTGTGCCGGTGCATCTGCTCACCCAGGAGGCGTTAACCCTCTACCTCAGCAAGCTCAAGCCTCAGGGCTGGCTGCTTTTTAACATCACCAACCGCCACCTGGACTTGGCCCCTGTGTTGGCTGGCCTGGCCGGATCCCTGCGGCTCCAGGCTTGGCAGCGGGTCCACCGGGATCTCTCCCCTGACCAGCGACAAGCGGGGCTGGCCCCCTCCCACTGGGTGCTGATGGCCAAAAACCCTGCCGCCCCGCCGGGCTGGCAGCCCCTGCTGCCCCAACCCGGAGATCCGCTCTGGCGAGATGATTTTTCCAACCTGTTGCAGGTGATCCGCTGGCCCCAGATCCCCACTCCGGAGCAAGAATCTCCAATGCGGAATTAGTATGAGTTAAGATTGTTTGAAACGCAACTAATTTCTCCTCAGGAGCTCAACCCATGTCTTCCTCAACTCTAAAAGCCCTGCCTGTCGCTTCTCAAGCCACCATGACTGCAGCCTCCGCGGCTTGCTTCGTGGCCATTGGTGGCAGCCTACGGCCTAACTCCCTGACCTATCGAACGCTAGAGGTGGTGCGGGCCGAGTTTGAGAAGTTGGGGATCCCGTTGCACCTCCTCGATCTGCGGCAGATGAAGTTGCCCTTTGCCGATGGTTCTGAATCCTACCCGGACTACCCCGATGTGGAGGTCCTGCGGGCCACGATGAAGCAGGCCGATGGGATTATCCTGGCCAGCCCCGAGTACCACGGCGGCATCAGCGGCAGCTTGAAGAATGCCCTGGATCTGTTGAGCTTTGAGCATTTGGAGGGCAAGGTCTTCGGACTCATCAGTGTCTTGGGCGGCGAGAGCAACAGCAACACCCTCAACCAAATGCGCCTGATTGTGCGCTGGGTGCATGGCTGGGCGATCCCGGAGCAGATTGCCATTGGGCGGGCTTGGAGCGCCTTCGATGAGCAGGGCAACCTCAAAGACGAAAACCTACGCCAGCGCTTGCAGCGCTTTGTGCAGAGCATGGTAACCAACACGGCCAAATTGCGCGGGATCCCGGCTCCCCTTTCCTAAAAAGGCGCTAGGCTCTCTAGCAGCCTCCGTTTTAGCGGCTCCCCCTTTTACTCTTGCAGGGGAAAGGGGTTGGCGCCCAAGCAACGGCATGGCTAAGGTGAGCCAAGCGGAAGCTGCGGCAAAAATCTGCATCACCAAAGTCGGGCCATGGTTCAACCTGCTTCCCCCTACTCCTCAACTGGAGCTGGGGCAATCTCCCCCCTAGTTACCCTGCAGGTAACCCTGCAGCGGATGCGGGAGCAGAGGGATGCCAATGCCTTGATTCAGCTCACGCTGGAGTATGTTAAGGCGGTGTTTGGGGCGCCGCTCATTTGGCTAGCCCTCTACGACTATGCCAATCACCAGTTGGTGGGCCAAGGGGGGGTAACCCTGCGGGAAGAGGATCAAGCGCTCTTGCGAGCTCTGTATCCCCTGCAGCCGGGGGAGATCCTGGAGCAGGTGGTGATCGAACAGCGGCCCATCAGTGTGGCCGATCTCTCCCAGGAGCCGCGCATGGGCCGTTGGCAGCAGGAAGCCAAGCGCCTGGGCGGGATCCAAGGCTGCTTCATCTACCCCTTCTCAGCAGTAGGGCGGCGGCGCTGCCTAGGGATCCTGATGCTGGGATCCCAACTGTGGGGCGTTACTATCCACGAGGAGGAAAAGGCGCTGCTGGGGATTGTGCTGGGGCAGTTGGCCGCCTCTTTGCAGGAGCTGGAAAACGCCTGGAAACTCCAGGCTGAAAAGCGCGTGCAAGAGTCGCTCCTGAAGTTGGGGGCGGCGATGAGTCAGGCAGGATCCCTGCAAGAGCGGGTCAGCCTGGTTAGGCAGGAGCTGCAGTCTTGCCTAGGCGCTGTTCACATCCAGGTGTACTGGCACGAGCACAGCCAGGGGTGCTTCGTTCCCCATGGAAGTGCCTCTAGGCCCACCCCCCCTGCCAAAGGGACCAAAGCTGGGGGGATCCCGACTGGAGAGGGCGGCCTTGCGCTGCGGGAGTTGGGAAACATGTACTACACCCTTGCCGCAGGCCAGGTGGTGGTGGGCGGCCTGGGGACAACCCGCTCCGAGATCCCTCTCAAGCTAATGCAGCAGTGGCGAGCCCAAGCCGCCCTGGCAGCCCCCATCCTCCTGCAAAAGGATTTGCTGGGGTTTATCTGGGTGCAATCGGAGGTGCCCCGCACCTGGCAAGCCCCCGAGCGCCAGTTGGTGGCTGCTGCTGCCCAGGGGCTGGCCTTAGCCGCCCCCCTGGAAAATCTGGATCGCCGCATTCGCCAGTTGGCCGACGACGGGGAGTTTGTGCAGCAGGTGGGCCGTTCGCTTCACAATCCGGCGGAGCTGCCGCAGGCTCTCCAGCAAGCGGTGGTTGGCCTGGGCCAGCGTCTGCAAGCCGGTGCGGTGGCCCTCCTGACGGTAGATCCCGATAGGCCAAGCCCCCGCCTCTTCTCCGAGTACCGCCGCGAGGGCAAGCAGGCTCTGCCGCCGCAGCTTAGCCCGCTGAGTGAGCAAGACTGGCAGGAGCTGCTGCGCAGCGACGTGGTGGTGGCGGAAAACTACGACCAGGATCTGCGCCTCCTCTCCTGGCGGCAAGACCTGGCCCCTTTGGGGGTGCGCTCCCTCCTGCTAACTCATACCGGCAGCAGCGGCACTGCCACCCCCGAAGGGCTGATCCTAGTACTCCACCCGCGGCCAAGGGCTTGGAGCCGAGAAGAACGGCAACTGCTGCGCGGGACTGCCCAACAAGTGGGATTGCTCCTGCAACAACTTCGCTCTCAGCAACGGCAGGAACGGCAAGAGCACTTGCTCAGCACCCTGATTACTGCTTGCCTAACTTTGCAAAACCTGGCAACCCCTGCTGCTCTCTACGCCACCACCGCCCAACAGGCGGCCCAGCTCCTCCGGATCCCTTTGGCGCTGGTGGTCAGTTGGCAGCCGGGGGAGAGCCGGGCCTGCTTGCAGCCGCCCTTTGCCGCCGCCCCTGAGTTCTGCCCCAGCGGCCCCACGGAGATCACTCGGCAGGATCCCTTGCTGGCTGCTGCGCTGCGGGCAAGAGGGCCCCTCCAGCTTGCCCAGGAACAGATCCCGGCTGCCAGCCGCGCCTGGCTCAATTCCGCGGGCCTGGGCTCCTGGCTGCTGGTGCCCTTGGGGGAGACGGATCCCTCGCTGCCGGAGCCCCTAGGGGTTTTGATCCTGGGAGCAGAGGCGGACAGAGTCTGGGAGGCGGAGGAGCAGGCGGCTGTGACGTTAATTGCCCAAACCTGTGGCTGGACGCTGCGGCGCCTGCTTTGGGTGCAAACTTTGCAGGAGCGGCAGGAGGTGCTCAGCGAGTTGAACTGGTACAAGCACCGCCGCCTGCTGGATATGCAAAATACCCTGCTGGACGGCCTGCGCCGCCTTGGCCAGGTGCCGGACATCCCGGGAGAGGAGGCCAGCCGCTGGCAAAAGGTAGTGGAAATTGCCAGAGGACTGCAGGAGCTGGCCGGCTCTACCAGTCCATTGTTGCAGGCAGAAACCTGGCAGGTGCAGCCGCAGTTCCAGTCGCTGTCTTTGGCTACCTTGGTGCGCAAAAGCTTGCGCCGAGTGGAGGGCCTGACCCAAAAACGCAAGCTGTGGCTACGCGCCCACGGGGAGCTGAGCCTCACCATTCAAGGCGATGCCGGACGATTGGAGATGATCCTCTGGGAGGTGCTGCTGGCTGCTGCCTTGCGCAGCCCGGAAGGAGGCCGGCTGGATCTGTGGGGCCAAGCCACAGAGGGCTATGCAGAGCTGCTGGTGGTGGATCAGGGCCACTTTGATCCCTACCTGCTGGCAGCCCTGCAAGGGGATCCCCAGCAGGTTATCTACGCGGATCCCTTGTTCCAATCACCGCTTTCGGTCAGCCCCGGCTTGGAGCTGAGCCTCTGCCAGCGGATAGTGCAGAGGCTAGGGGGGCAGCTCTCCTTCTACGTGTCCTCCGATGGGCGCTCTGTTTCCCAGCTGTTCCTGCCAATGGCTAGCGGGGAGCTCCACCCCCCTTCCTAGCGCCACTTCTTAGGGTGACAAAGCTCTCAGCAGCCAGAAGAAAGGCAGGAGGGCCAGCGCTGCACAATCCAGCCACTGGAGCTGCAGGCGGTGCCAGCGCAGAGGATGGTCGGGACCAGTTAGCCCGCGAGCTTGCATAGCCGCCGCCATCTCCTCCGCCCGCAGGAGCAGGTTTTCAAAAAAGCGCTCCACCAGGGCCAGCAGGGTTTGGATCCCGCCCCGGAAGCTGAGGGATCGCCAGCGCACATCGCGAGTGCGCACCGCCCGCACCAAGTTCTGGACTTCCTCCATCACCAGCGGCAGAAAGCGGAGGGCCAAGGTAAGGGTGAGAATCACCTCCGCAACCGGCCAGCCCCAGCGCTTTAAAGGCTGTAACAGTTGGCCGATCCCTGCCGTAATCTCCTCGGGGGCAGTGGTCAGCAAGAACAAATTGGTGGCATAGAGCAGGGTAAAGATGAGGGTACCCAGCCGCAGGGCCACGGAGAGGGAACGCCGCGAGACTTGAAAAGTTCGCCCCAGCAGGGTAACCTGCAGCAAGCGGTAACGGTAGGCAGTTGACCAGGCACGGGTTTGGCGCTGCCAGGCCCGTTTGGCTGCTGCCCTCTCCCCCCCCTCCAGGGCAGGGCTGGCGAGGAGCCCGTAGCCTACCACTTGCGCGTCCTGCCGCTGGGGCTGAGGGAAGACCCCTAAGCCATCGGGGGCGAAGCTGGTGATCCCAAAAGCCAGCAGGCTAAGGGCCAACACCAGCGAGAGCTGGCCCGACCAGACCCGGCGCGGCAGACGGGCTGCTACCGTCAAGAGCAGGAGAACTGCCACAACGGCCAGGCGCCAGCCATTGCTGGCCAAAATTGGGCTGAGGAGAAAGCTAAGCAACCAAGCCAACTTCACGCGTGGATCAAGACGGTGCAGCCAGGTGCGCGGCTCTTCCAAGTAGATCCCCAGCGGGGCATTGCGTAGAATATCCACCACAGGAAAGCGGGAAACAAGCGGGGCAAGGCCAATAGCAGAAAAGTTAGAGTCGCTCTACCAAGCGAGTTGAGCCGGATTGAGCAGCAATCCACCCTCCTGGTGCCCCCTCTCGCTCGATGCGCAACCAGACAGGCACCTGTCCTTCGCCAGCCTGCACCTCTACCACCCGCAGCAGAGCTTGGCGCGGGGCGGCCCCAACAATAGCCCCGGTTAGGCTAGGCTGCTGGCGAATGTTAATGCCCTCCTTGGCAATCACCCGCACCTGTTGCACACCCCGCCACTCGGCTAGAGGGCCGGTCAATTCAGGCTCAGGCGTGGGTTCCGGCTGGCCCGGATTGTCGATGGCAACCGGTGGCTGCTCCAGTTGTACCTGGGGCTGTTCCAGGGGCGGCGGGGGAGTGAACAGGCCGCGCAGCATCTGCCAGATGACGAAGAGGGAAAGGATGACCCCACCAGCCACGGCCGCCAAGCGGAGGTTGAGGAAAGGGGCAGGATCCTCAGTCCGGCTGCGTCTTGAACCCAAGTGGCTGCGGTGGTAACGCTCCCCCTCCTGCAACCCCCTCTTGTGGATCTGAAGGCTCCCTTCTGCAAGGAGAGAACTGGCTGCCTCCTCACTCCCCCAGCGGGTAGATCCCTCGGACAGGCGCGACGGCTTGGGGAAATCTCCCTGCTGGAAGGGAGCAGGTGGGGGAAGCCATTCCTGAACCTTAGCACCCCCGGCAGCAGGCACTTGGGACAGAGGGAGAGCAGGAGGTGGAGACAACCGACCCGCTGGCAAGCTCTCGCGGCTGGGCATCTCCTCTAGGTAAGCCTGCACCTGAGGGTTGTCAAAGTAGGCTTTGAGGCTGGCCTGGGTAGTGTTCAGGGCGTAAAACTCCGGGAATACCTCCTCCTGGAACCACTTTTCCGTAAAGCGACAGAGGCCCGGCAACAGATCAGGGGATCCAGTGGAGTGCTCCTCAATAAACTGAAGGGCTTCGGTTTCCTGACTGGCGCGCAGATGGCTAAGGGCTTCCTCAGTTTGCCCTAACAACAAGCTGCAGATAGCTTGCTCCAGGTGCACATCTTGCCGCTGGGCTAGGCGGACCAGGTAGCCGCGCGCCCGCCGCACTAAGGCTGGCCGTTTCTCCAAGTAGCCTGCGGTCAGCAGCACCTGCGCAGCTAGGTAGGACGCTACCAAGGAGGGGCGCTCTGCCTCTTGCTCAAATAGCTCCTGCTGTTCTTGCAGGGTGAGGTAGCGGCGCACTCGCTGGATGAAGCGTAAGAAATCTTCCGTACTCAGGCCGGAGCCATCCTGTCCACTTCCCTCGATGCCACCCCGCTCGTCAAGCATGGCTTTGAGAAGGGCCAGCCCCTGCTGCCGTGCCAAGGCAGGATCTGCAAGCGCTCCTTTGCCCGTTGGGGCTGAAGCAGAAGCATTGGGGTCAAGGAGCTGCAAAATGCGGTAGGGGCGCAGCTTGCCCAGATCGATGCGGAGCTCTGCCTGCAGCTGGGGAAAGGCCCGACATTCCTCCAGTTCTGCCAAGCCTGTCTGCAAAGAATGCGCTGCTTCCTCGTAGGCTCCCTGTCGCCAGGCCTCCCGGCCCAGCTCCAAACGGGCCACCGCCCGCCCTAAAATGGCATCGGAACGGGCGGGGTGGCCTTGCTCGAGCATTTGCTGAGCCAAGCTTAAAACCGCTGGGTACTCTCCAGCTTCACAGCCCAGGCACAGCACTCCCGGCAGAAGGGCCTCGTCCACCGTTAGGGTGGGATGCGCTAGGTTCAGGTGCTCATCGTAGCTACGCCGGGCCTCGGGGTTGAGCAGGACGGAGGCAGCCTCCTGAATCAGCTGGGCCCGAGCCTCCAAAGCCTGCGGTGAGAACCCCAGCAGCCAAGAATGTTCGCTTGACTTGAGCTCGCGGCGCTCCTGGTAAGCCTGTTCGACCTGATGCTCGTCGGCCCGTGGCGACAGCATCAAGATTCGGTAATAGTCGAGGGGCACCCGCACCGTCATAATCTCTTTTTGTTCTCCTCTTTGCCTCAGCGGGGCGGCGTCTTTGGACACCTGAGCCGCATTGACCTTAACTGTAGTCCTTTTCTTGACAAAAGGGATCCCCCTGGAAGCGCTAGGGCAAGGGGCTAGGGACCCAACTTGAAGCACCACCTCGCGCAGCCCCTCAGCGCTCTAGTTGCCTAGGCCAGCTAGACAGAAAAGGTCCTTGATAGGGGCCGAGGGGAGAGCAAGCCAGCCCTAGGTCAGGGCTTGCCACGATAACAGGAACGAACTAACCAAAAGCAGGGATCCCAACAGCCGCCGCCAGCCCCCATAGGGAATTTCCGCCAAGACACCGCCAGCGCTCAGGCAGAGGAAGGGCAGGGCCACTAGGCCCCAGCGGGCGCTTTGTTGCAAGAGGTACAGCGGCAGATCCCCCACCTCCCAAAGCCAAGCCGCCAGCAGGCCCATCCAGAGGACGTGACCCAAGCCGGCCAGGCTGAGCAAAGCTTGTTGGCGTTCTTCCCAGGGCCAGCCCAGCCGCACCAAGGCCAGCCCCAGGGGCAACATCAAGGTAGCCAGAGCAGGTAGGCCAGTCGGGCTGGTGAGCGCAGCAGTAGAGAGGGTTTCTGATCCCGGGAAGCCAGCGGCAAGCCGCTCGACTTGCCCAAGCCAGGAGAGGCCCATCACCAACAGCAGCAAGGTTGGCCCCCGCCATCGCCGCTGCGTCCGCTCCTGGCTACTCCACAGCGCCGCCCAGAGCAAGGCCAAGGGCCAAACGCGGTAGCTTAGAGCACAGGCCAGCGCCAGCCCCTCCCAGCGCAGGCGGGATCCCGGCCTAATGCCGCTGCTGCCTAGGAGGACCAGCAGGGCCAAAATCTCGCTACTTGGCTCCAACCCCTGGGTCAGCACCCAGGGGCTAAGCCCCCACAGGCCAGCGCTCCAGAAATTACCCCACCTCCAACACCACAGCAGGATAGCCAGACAGGCCAGGGCCGACACGGTTGCCAGCAGTTCCTGCCGCGGGATCCCGATTTTTTGCAGCAGCCAAGGCAAAAGTCCGTCTGCCAGCCAGTGGTAGAGAGGAAGTTCTGGAGGAGCAGGGGATCCCTCAGAGTTACTGGCAGGCAAAACGCGCCACCACACTGCCTGAACTGGCCCTTCTAAAAGGCGAAGCCGCTGCCCCAAAAGCAGTCCTATTCCCCCGCACAGTAAGCAGGGGCCCATCCAACTCCAATTGGCCGGATGCCGGCGCCGACGATTGCCTGCCGTGGGAGCAGGACGGAGCAGCCGTTTGCCCTGAGGAGGCATGGCAGGAGGAAACCTCACGGAGAAGAGGATCTAGTCAACTCTAGATCGCCGGCTAAGGGACACCCAGACTGCTGCCAACGGCGGATGGCTTGGGCCGTAAGCCCGTGGGTAACATCGCGGATGGGCATCCCGGCTCCAGTTACTTGTAGGCGCACCAGCTGCCAGGGATCCCCTGGTCTAGCCCGCAACACATAGGCCTCATAGGCCAGTTGCAGGGTTTCGCTGCGCCGCCCCGCCAGAGGGTTGTCCTGCCGTGGTGGCTGCTGGGGCAGAACCAAGCGGCGCTCCAGCGTAGTGAAATAGAGGCGAAAGCCCTGAAGAGGAGAGGGGCTATCCGCCAACTCCTCGGCAGCAAAAGACTCCACCTGCGGCTGGCCCACCAACACCACCTGAAACTCGGAGCGGGAGCGGCTTAGGGCCAAATTGAGGAACAAAGGCAACTGCGCCGTCAGCGCCTGGGCCCAACTTTGGGGATCGGCGGCACAGACTGCTCCCCTGGCTGGCGCAGCAGCTAGGCTGGACAACCCCCAAACCACCGCTAAACCTACGCCCCGCCCTCCTTGAGCAGCTCTTTTCCCCCGCTTGCTTCCCCCCACTTCCACTCCCCTCAGCCAGCCGTCTCCACCAGCACTTGGAAGCGTTGCCAGGCGGCTAGGGGATCGGCAGCTGCCGTGATGGGGCGACCCACCACCAAATAGTCTGCCCCTGCCCGCAGAGCTGCTGCCGGGGTGCAGACCCGCCGCTGGTCGTCTCCCACCTCTGGCTCTCCGAGGCGGATCCCTGGAGTTACCAGCAGAACTGCTTGCCCCAGCGCCTGGCGCAGCCGCCCTACTTCTTGGGGGGAACAGACCAGCCCAGTTAGGCCCTGCTCCATGGCCAGCTGGGCCAACTGCAACACATAGTCGCCGGGATCCCGCTCAATGCCCAGCTCCTGCCGCACCTGGTCAGGGCCAAGGCTGGTTAAAAGGGTAACTGCCAACAGGCGACAGGAACTGCCCTGGGCAGCAGCTGCGGCTGAGCGCAGCATGGCGCTGCCGCCGGCGGCATGGACACTGAGGAAATCCACGCCCTGCTTGACTACCACCTCAACTGTCCGCCCCACCGTGTGGGGAATATCGTGCAGCTTGAGATCCAAGAAAATGCGCTTGCCCTGCTCCTTAAGGCTTTGCAGGATTGGAGGACCAACCGCCGTAAACAGCTCCAGCCCCACCTTCCACCACTGCACCTGGGGTAAGCGCTCCACCCACTCGAGAGCCTGTTGGAGAGAGGAGGTATCTAGGGCAACAATAAGGCGGCTATCCTGCATACCCACAGCTCCCAGCCTAGCTAACGCGGAGGGCTCTCCTCCCGCCGCTCGTAGTGGGGACAGCCTTGGCAGGGACCATAGGGGTTGACGGCACAGCGCAGCTGCGGGGAAAGGGCGTTGTAGCGACAGGTGGGATCCCCAATCCAGCCAGGTGGCGAAGTGATATAGGTATAGACAACTATGCCCCCAAACCCCAAGGGGCTGATGAAAAAGCGGCTGGTGCTAAAAGACTGCCCCCCGGCAGGGTTAAACGCTTCCTCTGGGGCCTCCGGCTCGGGCTCCAGCCGCCAAAAGGTTTCCCACTGCCTAAGGGTTTGCTCAAAGGGTGTGGCCAGGTGTTCTCCCAGCTCCCTCAGGGCAGCTTCAAAAGCAGCAAGGCTTGCCTCTGCCGCCTGGGTAAAGGCCGCCACCCATTCCTCCAAGAGCTTCTCAAAATCCATGCAGCCGCAACCTCAGGTCTTCCCTTAAATACCTTACCGCTTGCCTTGGCGATACCGCTAACTTCCCCCCTGGCAAACCGCCTCCACCAACTCTTGGGTTACCAAAGGAAACAGCTCCGCCAGTTCTTCGGTAGAGAGGTGACCAGGGCAGACGTTGGTGCGGATGTGCCACTCCGCCCACATCTGGGCTGAGGGAGCGGTGGGATCCTGGCCTTCCTCTAGAGGTGCACCCTTCATCGGCCTCGGAGCCAAGCCCCGTCCCGACCCAAGGTTAAGTTGCCGTACGCTGTCGCGGTTGATGCCTGTCAAAGAGGTTTGGGCATAGGCTTCGCCGGCCCAGGCAAGCGATAGAGACAAAGCCATCCAAGCCAGTCCCCAAAAGGCAGCACGGTACATCACGGGATCCCTGCTGTGGTGGAGGGTTGAAGGCAATTATAGGGGCTGTCTTTGGCAGCCAGCCCCTTGCCCAAAGCCGCCTTCGGCAGCCCAATTCCCGACCACTGCACGCAGCGACGGCCCTCTTTTTCTAGGGATCCCTCGCGGCGATAGGAAAAGAAGTCCTGGGGCTGGCCAAAGGTGCAGTGGGGACTGATGGCAATGTTCTCGGGCGGGATCCCTTGCGCTTGGGCCTGGGCAGAGTTGACCCAGCGCAGATCCAGGCGAACTTTGCCAGGGAGGGGATCGGGCCAAAGGGCAAGCTGTGGATCCACCCCTGCAGGCAGCGTCTGCAGCACCTGGTCAGCCACTGCTTGGGAAACCTGGTAGGCTGGTCCAGAAATGGCTGGCCCTAAGGCAATGCGGATCTCCTCCGCAGGGATCCCCCCCTGGAGAAAGACCTGGAGCACCTTAGGCAGGATGCCTGCGGCCGTCCCCCTCCAGCCGGCGTGAACTGCTGCCACCCACTGGCGGCTGGCAACCAAAATCGGCACACAGTCGGCAGTGCCAACCCAGGCAGAGTCTTCTGGGCAGCGGGCAATGACGGCATCGGTTGCAGGACGCTGAACCTCGCCTTCTGTCTTCTCTGCCCGGATCCTGGTGAGGGTATCGGCCCACCTCCACTGGCAGCCGTGAACCTGGCGGCCCCAAGCCGCCCGTTCGGGGATCAACTGCAGTTGCTCAGCCAGTTCAGCCGGTTGATAGAAAGAGTGGCGCCGGCAGCCAAAGGCATGCGGCCAGTCTGCTAAAAGCTGACACTGCAGCCAACGCCACCCCCCTTTTTCTTGCCAAATCCAGCCGTTAGAACCGCTCATCGGCCCGCCGCGCGAAAAGAGGATCTCTGGGCGTGCAGATGTCCTACGTGCTCCTCTAGGCAAAGCCGCAGCTCAACGGGGTTAAAGAGCATGGGTAGAAAATGGATGCCTCGGCTTTCCCGGAAGAAAAAAAGAACAGGGACAGGTCGCCAGAAAATCTGCCAATCCTGCCACTCGCTGTAGGGGAACTCGCGAATGCGCTGGGAGCCGCTATAGACTTGCAGGGCCCTGCGGGTAAAGGCCAGCCCAATGAGACAGGTCTGCACTAGCAAAAACAGGCCAAACAGACCCATCGCCAGCCCTACCCAAAAGGAAAGCCAAAATAGCGGCCCTGCCAAAACCAACACTGCCAGGCTGAGGCGAAAGTCAGGGGTCAACAAGTGGGCAGAGTAAGGTTTGATCACGCCTTGCTTCTCCTTTGGATCCCAGGCCTATTCTACGCCGCTGCCACTTCCCTTCCCAACCGGGCTTTTTCCATGGCTTGGGGAGAGCCACCTAGTCTCCAAAGAGTTTGATGGCTGGCGGCCTGGGATCAAAAACCCCGCTGGGATCTACCCGCGGGCGCTCCACCCCTTGCAGGGGCGAGAGAGGGCGACCGGTGTCGAACTGAAAGAGATAGATGGGCAACTGGCCGTCGCCCAGAGGCAAAAAGGCCAAGATATCAATCTGGGTGAGGGCATTGCGGCTGGCCGGTCGGGTGAGGTTAAAGGCGGCGATGCGGTCTTCCAAGGGGGTCTCTGCGGCGGTGCGTCTGCCCAGGCCAATGCTAAATTGCTGATTTCCCTGCTCGTCCACTCCCAAAACCTGGACCTCTCCCAGCTCCAGTTGGGGACTGCTCCCCGGCAGGCCGGCCACCACTGGCGGTGCATCCAGCGGCGGCTGGGAGGGCAAAAAGCGCAACTGCACCCCCTCCGGCAGAAGGCGATAGTCCTGGTAGTCGTGCCGGATGGCAAGGGATCCCCTGAACACGCGGCGGGTCAGGCCCTCCAGCGTCCAAAACCCATAGCCCACATTGATGCGGCTGCTCTCCGGCAGCCAGTAACGGGTGCCTCCCTGGGGAGCAGGCACTGCCGTAAACCCCATGAGGACATAGGCCTGCCCCCACACCCCTGACAAAAACAAGAGCACCTGCCGCGGCAGCCCTGACTCCGGCTCCAGCCACAGCTCCCGCAGCTGGCCCTCCTGCAGGGGCTCTAGGCGCAAGTGCTGGACAGGGGATCCCGCCAGATCCGCCCGTTCTGAGGAGACGACGCGGTAGCGGCTGGGATCAGCCTCTAGCTCAAAACTTACCGAGGGCAGGAGCGCTTCGGGCCGGCTCACGTACACCGAATACAGCTTGAGCAGGTCCGATTGGTTCACCACCTCCAGTTGCCGCGAATCCAACAGGCGAATGCGATCCCCTTCGGCTACCCACGCCTGCCAACTGCCATCACGGCGGCGGAGCACATCCAGGGTGGCTGTGAAAGTTTGGGATCCCTCCACCCGCACCTGCTGGCGGTACTGCAAGTTGGGCAGAGGCGGCAACTGCTTCAGGGCAGCGTTGTAGCGCCCTAGCCAAACTTGGGGATCCAGCTCGGCGCTTGGGGAAGAAGCGGGATCCGACTGGGCCAAGGCCGGATCTGCCGCCTGTAGGGCAACCAGCCCCGTTAGCAGGAACACCACCCCGACGAGATAGCCCCCGCGGGATCCCCGCCGTCGCCACCCTCTCAGTTTGGACTGTCTGGGCGACATTAGCTTACCTCGGCTTGCCCTGCTAAATTGAGAGGCTCCCCAGCAGGGATCCCTCCTGCCCGGACGCCTACTCGATGGAAATAGACTGGGGGCCTTGGGTGGGGGCGGGTGAATCCTCCACCCTCAAGCCCTGGGACTCCAGCCAACTGCGCAGCGGATCTTGCTTGATATCCAAGCCCAGCAGGCCGCTCAGGAAGCCCCCGCAGAAGACAACGGGGTTGCTCAAAAAGGCCTTCCAGACCTCGTTGTTGGTGAACATAGCCAACATGCCAAACCCTTCCCTATCCTAGCAGGGCCAAGCTAGACGGCAATTAACTTCTGGCGATCTATGCTTTGCAGGACATTGAAGATGTTGCTGCCAAGGCGCTGGAACTCCTTGCCGCTTTTGTCAGCAAAATGGAGTACCCAGGGAAGCCTGCAGGCTTGGAATCCACTGGCAGGATGAAGTTGAGAAAGGTGATAAGTCTGTAGAGCCAAGACCTCCAAAGGCGTACTGCCATATTCGTGGACAACTCGCAGGGGCCTTGCGCTGCCAATAGAGCCTGCGCCTTTTCTGCTAATGGGCTCGCTTGTTACCAGAGTAAATGACTTTCGCGAGTAGTCGAAAACAACGGTGCCTATTTTGGCGTCTTTGTACTTACCTTTTCCTTCTTCTACCCCCACTCTTCCTGTACCGCTTTTGCGTATGCCAACAATATCCACAGCAATCTTTTCTTTTTCTAGCTCCTCAATTGTTCTACTAAATTCGCCTCCTTGAACTAAACCATCCCTCATCAAGAGAACCTTGCTGGGATAGCGACGAAGCTTGTCATGAAACTTATTGACAAGTTTGGACACAGTTTGATAAATTGCGTCCCCGGAGAAGGTTTCTCCTCTCTGCACAGCAGGCAGCTCCCAACCTAAGCTCTGCCCATCGGCCAGCACAGCAAAAGCAGAGGCTCCGTAGTATAGCTGCCGATTAGTGCCCACATCAAAGCCAATGATTAGCTCAGGGCGTTCAGGATGGTCGAGGGGTTCCAGGAGTACCGGCTGCCATGCTGCCTTACACAGAAGCCCTAGGACGACGTTTAGGGCTTTGTAGGGATCAGCGCCAGGGATCATAAACTGAGTCGCTATCCCCGCTTCAAGGGCCTCCATGCGGATCTTTTGCTTGCGCTCATTGGGCGACCAGGGCATGACAACCAAAACAGTTTTGATCCCTTGCTCAGCCCAGTGTTGCCAGAATCTTTTTCGGGCAAGATCGCCTTCAGGCAAGTCTTGCTGAGTGGCATAGAAGCCCAGTTCAACTTCTACTCCGCTTTTTTGGGCTACCTCAAGCAAGCACTTGCGCACTTCGCTGGGATACTCTTGCCTGTCGTCGGAGAGGTTTAGGCATCCAAACTTAGTCTCGCCTACTTTTGCACATCCGTGATACCTAACCCGAGCAGGATTTTGAACTTGCTTGCGACCCGATCCCAATAGCTTTGGCTTGGGCAGGATGTAGCCCTTGGCCTTGAAGGGCTCAACTTCCAGCTTGGGAGGGTTGTAGACATTCTCTATAAGAGACTTTGCAGTCTTTTCAGACTCTTGCAATCGTTTCTCTAGGCTTTTTCTAACATGCTTGATAACACGGTCGATAACTTTGCTGCTAGAACCTTTGTTACCTTCTAGACTGGCCAGCATTTCCAAGGTTAAAACAGGCGATAGCCTTCGAGACAGATGGGGCAAACGCTTTTGCTTTGAAGCTACTTCGACTACCCAAGAGCTTTCCACTTCCTCTCTAGGTGCATTGTACTTCTGTAAATGGTACTCTGCCAGACTCATGTTCAGTTCTGGCAACCGAATCTCCCACGGCAACTGATTGGAAAGAATACCCAGATACTCCCAGATCTCGCGTTTACCGTATGTATTCCGAACCCACTTGATTGGGATATCTGGATAGTTTTCCAGCCATTCATGCAAAGTCCACGGCGTGTAGAGGCGGTGATGAATATCGACTTCTAAGTAAAGCTTTCCATCTGGTTCGACAGCAACATCTATCGCTCTCCCTCTGTGGATTTCCCAGCCATCTCCGGAAAGTTCTACCCCTTCCTGAGCAGTGATCCACCAGAGCAGGCCTCCTCCTATCAATTCAACTGCAGTTTTGGTGTACAGAGATCTAAGGCGCGACTCTATCCTCTTGCGCTCAAAGCTTTCGAGGGCGCTTCTTTCTTGAGCATTGGCACAGGTTAGAACCCTAAGCCCACACTCTTCTAACTCCCATTCTGTTGTTTTGAGCTGGCTGGGCGAGACTCTTTCCCGTGTGATAATGCGACTCCCCAAACGAACGGCTATTACACCCAGCCGATTGCAAACCTTAGCAATAGCTTTCTGCTCTTCTCCTGGCTCCGGAAGTGGGTTTGGCCTACAGGCGTACTCATAAAAGGTGAGGTCTTCCTGAGCTAGCTCCTTGACAAAGAAGCGATTGAGTATAACTTCAACTGACTGGTTCTGGTGAAGCAGGCTCATTGGTGGATTCTTCGTCACCTTTCCAGGATAAGCCCTAGCTCCTCGCTCAAGATCCCCAGCTCAAGGACGAAACAGCTCCGGTGGGGCCAGGTCATAGCTAAACGCCTCGGCTTCAAAGTGGCCGCTCATGCCCACCACTTGCCATTCAGCGCTGCGATTTCCTTGGCGGAAGCGCAACCGCTGCGCCCGCAGGGGCACCACCTGGATGACCTCGGCTGGAAACGCCTGGTACTCCCCCAGGTACTGCCGGGGATCCGGCGGCAGGTCGGCACTGCTTTCGATTTGAATCCAAAACACCCGCCCCGCCTGGTTGCCGTAGGCCCGGATCTGCTCTTGGCCTTGGTAGTGCTCCACGCCCCGTAGCCGCTGGCGTCCTACCTGCATAGACTTAGCCCACTCCGGCAAGGGATCCCCCAAACTAATGGACCAAGCCGGCCCGCCCAATCCCAGCCAACCCAACAGCAACAGAACCCAGACCCAGGGCCAGCAGCGTGGCCTTCTACGTGCAGGGATCCCCTCCTGGGCAAACATTGGTTTCCTCCACAATTCAACTCAAGGCCTTGATCTCAACGTAGGCGAAAGCCAATCCGCCCCCTTGCAATATCAAAGGCAACGTCGGCGTTGAAAAACAGGGGCATGCCCAACAGTTGCACTCTCTGGTTGCCGTTCACAAAGATCCGATCCCGGCTGGGCGTTACCGGAAAGCCCACCCGAATGCGGTAGTCAAATGCCCCCTCCAGGACGGCGCGCCATTCCGACCCGGGGGGCAGGGTTGAGGTGGGAAAGGGAGGGGATCCCAACAGGCGAACGTTGAGGAAGATGTCGGAGGCGCCGCTGTCAAATAGGGTGGGACTGAGGACATTTTGAATAGAGGTATTGCTGATGCTGTAGGCCACCTGCAGGGCTTCATCCCGCCAGATGGGCGTGCCATTGGGAAAGCTTCCCACCTGAGGCAGTTGCCGGAAATTGAAACCAGCGGTGTTGGCCTCCGTCAGGCCGAGGGTGAAAAGGCCTTGCACAGAGTCGAACCCACCTGTTTGGAGGATGTACCCAGAACCCAAATTGCCCGGCAGGCGAGGAAGGGGGCTAAACAAGTTGGCATCGGGGCTGCGCTCGTCTAGGGAGGTGCCAAGGATCCCAGTAAAGGGCCGCCCTGGTCCAAATAGGTTGTCGGAGCAGGTGGCCACCAGACCCTCCACACAGGTAATTTGGTCAATCAACTGAATCGTTACCGGCTCTTGACTTTGGATCCCGCCCAAGCCAAAGGGAGCGCGGGCCAGCACTCCGATAAATTGTGTGCCATCAGCAAAGGTTACTGTGGAAGGGATCCCTGTCCGCTCCAGGCCAAGGCGGCCTGCTGCTGACGATAAGATGCGCAGCCCTGCCGAGCCGGTGTCCAGTAACACCTCGGCCTCCCCTCCTGCCACTTCCACCCTCAAGCTCAGCAACTTAAAGCGGCTGTTGCCCAAAGTGCGCACCGTCAGAGGGATCGACTGGCTGCCCGGCTCAGGCGGAGGCGGGAGCAATCCAGGAGGGGAGGTCCCAGAGCCCTTGGGGCCAGAACAGGCGATCCCCAGCAGCACCACCAGCGCCAGCACCAGCCCCCCCAGCCTGCGCCGGATTTCCCTCGCCCAGGCTTTCCTTTGGAGCCGCTCTCCTGTCTGCATCAGATCCCACTCCCCCAGCCAGCAAACGCTTGGGCAGGGAAAACCCGACTGTGCCCAGCGCCCCTGCCCTGCCGATGGGGCTGCCAAGGCGCGCACGGCTATCCCAGCCAAGAACAGTGTAGCCAGGGCCGGCTAGCGGAGAAGGGGCAACAGCACCCAGCTTGGGCGGGATTCCCCCTTCTGCTAACGGGACGGGTTCTCGCTCTGCGGGCTAGCCTCCGGCATCAGACAGCCGAGAGCATCACACCCTGCCGGCCCCTCTGCCATGAGGGCGAGGTTGCGGTCATAGCGCGCCAGGGCCTCGTAAAAGTTGTCGGTTTTTCGTCTTTGCTTGACCTCAGCCATCAGCCGTTCATAGGTGGCTTTGTCAATTTTCTCAAAGGGCAAGCGGGGGAAGGGAGCGTCGAAGCGCGCCAACAGCGCTGCGCTAATGTACCCCTCGTCGTCGCGGATGGCCTCGTAAATGCGGGATCCCAGCGCCTCGATCTCGTCCTCCCGCAGCTCGATGGTGGCTGAGGTGTTGTGGGTAGTGTAGTACTTTTGCACCTGCATGTAGAAGTCAAACTGGGCCAGGGCAGAGAAGCGCTCAATCTCAATCTCCTCGGCGCCGGGCAAATTGGCCCACTCCACCTCCACCGGCAGCTCCACCAGCCACTCGGTACAGCGGGGATCAAAGGGATCGTTGAGCAGGTTGCCGTTTTCGTCCTTGTCCGCCTGGGCGGGCACTACCGAGTAACCATAGTCCAGACAGGCGAGGGCCACGGGGTCGTTTTTGGCAAAGGTGATGCGGCGGATGTAGCGCTGGGCCTTGGGCGGGTGCCAGCCGGGCGAGGCGTTGGTGAGCAGGGACTTGGTGCCAGCGGGCTGAACAGTGGTGCAGCGGTTGGGACGGCGCAACCCGTGGCGGTCGCAGTAGTCCCAGACCACGCGGTGGACAACCTCCTTCCAAAAGCTGAGGTATTCCCGCTCCTGTTGCTTAAACTCCCGCCCCAGGGGCGTGTCCGGCCTCCCCTTCTGCCACCAGCGCAGCCAGTCCACCCCAAAGGCTTTGACGCAAAAGTCAAACAGCCCCGTAAACGAGACGCCGACGATGGGATCCCACTCCCGCGAGCGCTGGAAGCGGGGCTCGACAAAGCGATGGTGCAATAGCGCCGCCGCTGTCAGGGCCCCCGCCGTGAAGGCCTCCTCTTGTTCCTGGCGGTTGTGGGGATCCAGCTGGTTGAGGTGGATCTCAGCCAGGTTGCAGTGGAAGTCGCATCCAATGATCTCGCCGCAAGGGTTTAACCCATACCGCCGCAGCCGATGCTCCAGTTCAGCCTCAGGCAGGGTTGGCCAGTGGTGTTTTAGCCAGCGTCGAGCTTCCTCTGGGCCCTGGGAAGCATAGATGTTGAGGAAGGTCTGTTTCAATTCTGGAGTGGCGAGCAGGTCGGCATTGGCCCGCGCCACAGCTTCCCCCGCCCACTGGATGGCTCCCTCGCCGGAGTAAAACTGCTTGCGCACTGCCGCAATGCACTCTTCTCGCGTTGGCTTGCGGTGGAACACACGCGTGTGATTGGCCATGCGCAGGGCATCCCGCTCCGGGTCAATTCTCCAGTTGCCCTGCTCGTCCTGCTGCCAGAGGTTGTCCTTGGCGCTGGATCCCAGCTCGTCGTCGGCGGCAAATTGGCGCATGCCCGCGCTGTTGTGGGTGAGATAGCCATTGCAGTAAAAGCAATGGGCCTCTTCGACTTCAATGTCGTAGGTTCGTACCCAGTCATGGCTGCCTAGGCCCTTAACTGTAACGGGGATATCCAAATCCAACCCCGACTCAGCCAAGTATCGTTCATAGTTGGCTTCGACCGACCGAGCTCCTTGGCAGCCCATGCCGCGCATCTCAGTGTAGCTGTATACTTCCTGCAGCAGGGAGCCCGGAATCGTAAAGCCATGCGTCTCCAGCCCTTGGGGCAACTTCCCTTTAGCTGAGTAGGGAGCCACCAAGGCGTTGTACCGATCCTTGAATGCCGGCAGGGTAAGGCTGTATTGAACCTGCCAGTTCTCCTGCTGGGGGGGGAGGATTTTGAGTCGGCCTGCAATACCCAGACTGGAGAGCACAGCCCCCACTTGCAGGGCAAAGGAGCGGTGGACAGTTGTCAGCAATTGGGGGGGATGACTACGGGTTGACCCATTGCTGTCGATAAGGCCTGCCAGGTAAGCTGACCGTACCTCAACGGTGCCGCGCAGGATAAAGTCGGGAACTTGCAGGGGTTGCTTTGGTTTCTTGATGTGCCGCTCGAAATACTCCGCCAGCGGGATGCAGGAACACACAAACTTTGCCCCGTTCTCCCCTGGCCCATAGCTGCAGGTAGCTGTCAGCCCGAAGGCGGCTAGCGCCTGCTCCAGCTTAGCTTGGAGACGGGAAAGCAGCTCGGGATCCAGGGTATTGGCACTCCACTCCAGGTGACCGTAGGGCTTGCCGTGGAGATCGCGCCCCAGCGCAACATACCCACCCCCCTGGGTAAACCCAATGAGCCAGGCCACCTCTGGCGTCAGGGGCGGGATGTGCAGGGGCTTTGCGGTGGGGCTTTGGCTTGGACGAGATGCCGTAAAGTCCTCAGGGAGATGGGTAATGGTGCCGGGGAGAACTTGGGTGTTGTGCAGCAGACGATCCCCTTCGACTAACTCGTGGGTACTTTTCCATGCGATGTTCCCCCGAGCGTCTGCCAAAACCGCATGGCGGTGGTTCAAAGTTGAAAAGAAAGGAAGGGCATTGGTCTCTATTTCGTAAACTTCTTGGATCCCTTGGTCAAACTTGTTGACCACCCGACGAAACCCAAGGGGGGTCTGAACCCAATCGCCTACCTGCACATCCTTGATGGGCACCAGACCTTGTGAGGTGTGCACCAAGGCGTTTTCAGGTAAGCACCGCCGAATGTTCCCCGCCACAATCGTCACCGCCGCCTCGTCGATGAGCAGGCAGCACTCCACCGAGTTCAGTTGTCTGCCCACCGCTTTGTTAAGGATGGCGGCGCAGCGCTCGTAGAGGCCGGGCAGCTTGATGGGGTTGGCCACCCCCCCAAACCCCTGTAGCCGCTCGCCGGCAGGGCGGACATCGCTCAAGTCCACCGTCACCTGGACCTCGCCGCCCAAGCTGGGATCCGCCGCCAGCTCCAGCAGCGCCTGGTAGGACTCCACCCAGCCCCGCCGGCTATCCCCCACCTGGATGTGCACCCGGGATCCCTGCCGCTGGATGCGGGTGTGCTCCTGCCGCTGCTCTCGGGGGGTGGCGCCAATGGATCCCACCACCTGGACCTGTAGGCGGTTGAGGATGGGGGGCAACTGGCTGATGAACTGGGGCTCCAGCACCGCCCCTGTGCCACAGCCCATCATGGCCAGATCCATCATCAAGCCAAAGGAGGGCCAGTCGACCACGGTGAGGCTGGTGCAGTTGTAGGCGCCGGAGTAGTTTTCCGGCTTTTGGATCCACGCGGTGCCCATCACCCACAGGGCCCGACCCGAGATCAACGCCTTCAACTGCCGCTGCAGACGTTCCACCAGCTCCCGCTCCTGGGGAGTGAAGCGTCCTAGGCGGGCAATATCGGCCAGGCTGCGATCGCAGACGTCGCTCCAAGTCTCGCGGCTGCCATCCGGGCGCCGCCGACTGTAGGTGCGGTAGAACACTGGAGCGGCCGTCGGAGCGGTTGCTGGGAACTCGCCCCCAGAACCCAGCGCTTGCCCTTGTGGCAAGGGCACTGCTTTGCTCTGTTCGCTTGAGCAAGACGAAATCGACACCATAGAGCCACACCCCTCCTGCAAAGCTGCCCGTGGAGTCCGACGAGAATTTTCCTTGCCGGCCAGGGCCGTCCCAGAGGAGCTGCCCGACCCGCCGGCCATCCAAATGCCCAACTAGGCTACCACAATCATCAAGGGGCAGGGGGTGTCGTGGGCTCTGGCTATCTTCCCCAGCTAGGGTGGGGGCAGGCGGGGGATCCGTTACCAAGCCCTGGAAAGGGCTAGAGTGGAAAGGAAGGGATCCCCAACGGAAGGGTTACCTGCTGTCTTAGAAACTGTGCCCCTTGGGCAAAAGCTGTGTAGGGAGTTGAGGGCTATGACCAGTCGCCTGCGCATTGGGAGTTTGTGGGGGATCCCCCTCTTCCTGGACTACACCTGGTTTCCAGCGGCTGTGTTGCTGGTGCTCTCCTATGGCCTGGTGACGGCGCTAGGGCTGTTTCTCTCCTTGCTGGCCCATGAGTTGGCCCATAGCTTGGTAGCCCGCGCCTATGGAGTCCGGGTGAGTTCCATCACGCTGTTTATCTTTGGCGGCATGGCGGCCATCGAGCGGGAAGTTCCTCGCCCCCTGGGCGCCTTTTGGGTGGCCCTGGCAGGGCCCCTCCTCAGCTTGGGCTTGTTTGTCCTCTTGAGCGTGGCCGGAGCTTGGATGGGGCCAGGATCACCGCTGGTCTCAACCCTCGCCAGCTTGGCTGCCATCAACCTAATGATTGCCCTGTTTAATCTGCTGCCAGGTTTGCCCCTAGATGGGGGGCAGATGCTCAAAGCGGCCATCTGGGCTTGGACAGGGGATCGGCAAAAGGGCATGCTCTGGGCGGCTAGATCTGGCCAAGGAGTGGGCTGGGGCTTAGTAGGCCTAGGTCTGCTGGTGGTATTTTGGGGAAGCCTCAACGGCCTTTGGGTGGGGCTAATCGGCTTGTTTATTTTAAACAGCGCCCGTCGCTATGAGCAGTATGCGCAACTGCAGCGGGTGTTGGCCCGCCTGAAGGCCGCAGACGTCATGAGCCGCCGGTTTCGCGTCCTGGATGCAGGCATGAGCCTGCGGGAGTTTGTCGATCGCTACCTGGTTCCCGCTTCCCTCCAGCCAGAGGCAGGAGGGGGAGTTCAAGAAGTGTACTTTGCCGAGGAGGACGGTCGCTACCGGGGCCTGGTGAGGCCGGAACTGCTCAACGACATCGAGCGCAGCCAGTGGGATCACCTCACCCTCAAGGCCATTCTTAAGCCAATGGAGCAACTGCAGGGGGTACGAGAGGAGACCCCTCTCCTCCAGGTGATGCAGATGATGCGCCAGGCGGAACCCCGTCGCGTCTTGGTCTTCACCCCCAGCGGCGCCATTGCCGGCTTGATCGACCGCGGCGATGTGGTAGCGGTAGCGGCGCGGGAGCTGGGGGTAGATCTGCCCCAGGAGGTGGTGCAGCGGCTACGCGACAGCGAAGAATGGCCCCCGGGCTTCCAAGTGGAAGAAAGCCTAGACGAAGGATCCCCCAGCTTTTCGTGGCCAGGAGCAACGGATACCCCTTCCAAGACCTAGAGAAATGACCCCTCCCTGGAGTATTCCAGGCGCGGACGGGGGTTGTCTTGCTAAAATTAAGTTTGTTCTCTATCAATTAAGAATTTTGAGCCGCCTACCTCGTCTTCTGCCTGCTTACACCCATCGCTTAAACAGCGGGCTGCGCGTTATTCTTCACCCCGTTCCCATTGCCGACTCGGCTACTGTGGACGTCTGGGTACAGACAGGCGGGCGCAACGAGCCGCCGCAGTGGCTGGGCATCTCCCACTTTCTCGAGCACATGGTTTTCAAGGGCAGCGAGCGGCTGGCCCCCGGTGAGCTGGATCGCGCTATTGAAGGGCGGGGAGGCATCACCAACGCTGCTACTGGCCAGGATTACACCCACTACTACATGACAGTAGCTGCTGCCGATCTGCCGGAGACTCTGCCCTATCTGGCAGAGGCGGTGTTGCGGGCCGGGATCCCGCCCGAGGAGGTGGAACGGGAGCGCCAGGTGGTTTTGGAGGAAATTCGCCGCGCTGCTGACGACTTGGGGTACATCACCTACCAGCTTCTCATGGAAACTGCCTACGGGGAGGAGCACCCCTATGGGCGACCAGTGCTGGGCAGGCCGGAAACCCTGAGGCAACTGACCCCAGAGCTGCTGCGCGCCTACCACCGCGGCTGGTACCGACCCGAATACATGACAGTGGTGGTGACGGGAGGCATCGACCCTGAGCAGACGCTGGCGCTAGTGGAAAAGGAGTTTGGCGGCCCCGCCCGTGGCCCTGCCTGGACAAGGCCCCCAATCCCGCCTCAGCCCCACCCGCAGGGGATCCTGCGCCGCGAGAGCACCCATGTCCGCCTAGAGCAGGCCCGTCTAAAATTGGCCTGGCCCACAGTTAGCCTCGACGCCTGGGAGCAAGTTTGCGGCCTGGAGCTGTTGGCTGCCGTGCTGGGGGATGGCCGTACTTCGCGGCTGGTGCATCTGCTGCGGGAACAGCGGGGCTGGGTGAGGGCTATCGGCTGCTCTTCGCTGGTGCTGAAGGAGGGGGGGCTCTTTTGCATCAGCGCCCAACTGGAGGTAGAGGATTTGCCACGGGTGGAGGCAACCCTCCTGCACGAGATCGAGAAGTTGCAGCAGGATGGCATCGGCCAAGCGGAGCTGGAGCGCGCTCGGCGCATGCTGACCCACGAACTTCTCTTCTCCGCCGAGTCCCCCAGCCAACTGGCAAGTCTCTACGGCTACTACGAGACCCTGGTCGGGGTGCAGCGCCTCCAGGAGTACCTGGAGCTGTTGCAAGCGTTTACCCCAGCGCAAATCCGCGAGCTGGCTCAGCAGTACCTCTCTCCTGAGGCTTACGTGGTGGCTCTGCTTAAGCCAGCTGCCTCTAATGCTGCCGCGGCTTCGGAGCTCCAACTGGCCTGCCGTTGATGGCCCTTCCGTCTTGGATCCCTTGCCCCTAATGAGCTCCACCCTGCTTGCCACGCAACGTAGCCGTTTACAGCGCCTCCACCTGGGCAACGGTATCACGCTGCTGTTGGGCCAGAACCCGACGGTGGAGATCCTGGCCGCCCACTGTTTTTTTCGTGGCGGCAGCCGGGTAGAGCAGCCGCAGCAGGCGGGCTTGAGCCACTTGCTGGCCGCTGTCCTCACCAAGGGCACTCGGCAGCGCAACTCCCAAGCTATTGCCGCTTGGGTGGAATCGTTGGGAGCTTCCCTTTCTGTAGACAGCGCTGCTGATCATTTCGAGGTTGGCCTGCGCTGTGTAGCGGAGGACTTTCCGGAGCTGTTGCAGTTGCTGGCGGAGATCCTCCGGGATCCCAGCTTTCCCGAGGCGGAGGTGGCGCGGGAGCGGGAGCTGATGCTGCAGGCCATTCGCGCCCAGCAGGAACGGCCCTTTAACCTGGCCTGGGATCAGGTGCGGCAGGCCCTCTATAGGGATCACCCCTACGCCCTGCCGGGGTTGGGACGACTGGAGACGGTGGGATCCCTGACCCGCGAGGATTTGCTAGCCTACCACAGCACCTACTGCCGCCCGGAGGGAATGGTGATGGCGGTAATTGGCCCAGAGCCACCGGAGACGATGGCAGCCCAAGTGGAAGCTGTCCTGGGAGATTGGGTGAGCGCTGGCCCCCCTGCCCCCGATCCCACTCTGCCTCTGCCCCCCTTGGAGAAGCCGCAACTGCGAAAGCTCTCCCAACCCACCCAGCAGACAACGATCGTGCTTGGCTTTCGCGGCTCCCCTGCCTCTTCTGCGGATTATCCCGCCCTGAAGCTACTGGCCACCTACCTGGGCAGCGGCCTGTCCAGCCGTCTTTTTGTCGAGCTGCGGGAGCGCGGCGGCCTGGCCTACGAGGTCTCCGCCTTCTTTGCCACCCGTCGGGATCCCGCCCCTTTTGTGGCTTACCTGGGCACGGCAGCAGAGAACACTCCCGTGGCGCTGGAGCGCCTGCCAGCAGAGATCCAGCGCCTACACGACACCCTCCTGAGGAGCGAGGAAGTGGAGATGGCCCAGCGCAAGCTTTTGGGCCAATATGCCCTTAGCAAACAGACCAACGCCCAAGTGGCGCAACTGGCCGGCTGGTACGAGATTTTGGGGTTGGGCATGGAGTTCGACCAGCAGTATTTGCAGAGGGTGAGGCAGCTTACCCCTGCCCATCTCCAGCAGGCTGCAAAAACCTACCTGGTCAACCCAGCTATTGCCCTGGTGGGGCCGGAAGAAGCTTTGGCAAAAGTTGAGCTGTAGGTGGGTGCCCCAAGACAGGCTGCTGCCTCGCGTGATCAACGACGCCACCTTTGCCGCTGCCAGCCCCCAGCTTCCCCACCAGTCCCCTAGAGGTTGAGATCCCAGAGGGGGAAAAATCCCACCAGCAGTTCCACAATGACCAAAGCCGGCAGCAGGTTGGCCACCCGTAGGCGGGCCAGGCCCAGTAGATTAATGCCAATACCCAGGATGAGGAGCCCCCCGGTCGCTTCCAAGGCGGCCAGCAGGTCTGGGCGCAACAGCGGCTGCAGTTGGTGGGCCAGCAGGGCCACGCCCCCCTGAACCAAGAGCACCGGCAGGGCGGAAAACAGTGTGCCCCAGCCCAGGCTGGCGGTAAAAGCTAGGGTGGCAATGCCATCCAAGGCGGCTTTGACCAAAAGCAGGGAGGGATCCCCCAAGCCATCCTCAATGGCGCCCAGCAGGGTCATGGGGCCGACCACAAACAGGAGGGTGGTGGTCACAAAGGCGCGAGCAATAGGGCTGGGGCCTAGCCAGCGACTGACCTGCTTTTCCAGGGCCTGCCCCAGCCGCTCAAAGGCAGCCTCGAGGTCGATCCCCTCCCCCAGCAAAGCCCCCCCGATCAGGGCTAGCAAAACTGTTACTGCTTGGGCAGCGCTGCTGAGGGTGAGGGCCATCTGGATCCCCAAGACCAACACCAGGGATCCCATAGCTTGTAGCAGGGTTTGGCTCATGCGCTCTGGCAAACGGCGGCCCAGCACCCAGCCAAGGCCACTGCCCACGAGGATGGCAAGGGCGTTGACGAGGGTGCCGGTGCCGGGGAGAGCCATAGGACGTTCTCGCTGGCCAGACTGGATTATAAGTCTCCCTATGGGTCTCTTCCAAGCCGGCACGGCAGCCGCTGAGCAGACGGGCCGCTTCTGCTGCCGATCCCAGCTATACTGAGGACAGGCTCACAAAGGTGGGCTTTTGCCCCACTGCAATTCCAATGGGTTTTTGGAAAGGGCTGTTTGGGTCAGCAGGGGCCGCTGCCACCAAAGCGTCACCGCCAACGGCTACACCCGCCCCTCGCCAGGAAACGGTGGCGGTAGGGGGGGAAACTATTGTCTTTAGCCTGGATCCCAACATAGATGTGTACGAGCTAGAAGAGCTTTGCGATGCGGTAGGGTGGTCGCGTCGCCCCATCCACAAAGTTAAGAAAGCCCTGCAGCATAGTTTTCTAGTGGTGTCGATGTGGCAGCAGCGGGGCAGCTACCGTCGCCTCATCGGCTTTGCCCGCGCCACCTCTGACCATGCCTTCAATGCCACCATCTGGGATGTGGTGGTGCATCCTGAGTTTCAGGGCCGAGGGCTGGGCAGGCGGCTAATGGAAAAGGTAATCCAGGAGTTGCGCGCCCAGGACATCAGCAACATCACCCTTTTCGCCGACCAGGGAGTAGTCAGCTTCTACGAGCGGCTGGGCTTTACACCCGACCCAGAGGGGATCAAGGGCATGTTTTGGTACCCGCGCTAGCCCATGGCTGCTCTGCCCACGGTGATCCTGCCCGGCTACTTGGCAGGTGCCTCAGAGTACGAGCCTTTGCGTCAGGAGCTGGAGGCCCGCGGCTATGCGGCCCGGGTGGTGCCCCTGCAGGTGTACAGTTGGATTCCCACGCTGGGGGGAAGGCCCGTCACCCCCATCTTGCGGGCCCTCCAGGCCACTATCCAACGCACCCAGGCCGAGTTTGCAGTTGACCGGGTTAACTTGGTGGCCCACTCCGCTGGCGGCTGGATTGCCCGCATCTACCTGGGATCCGTGCCCTACGGGGGGCAGGTGTGGCAGGGGCGAGAGCACGTTGCCACCCTCATCAGCCTGGGATCCCCTCACACCAGCCGGGAACGCTGGACAAGGCGTAACCTGGACTTTGTTAACACCCACTACCCGGGGGCCTTCTGGCCGCAGGTCAAGTACGTCTGTGTGGCCGGCAAGGCCATTCAAGGGCGCCGCCTGGGCCTGGGATCCCTGTGGCGGCAGGAGCATTATCTGGCTTGGCTGGCCTACAACAGCTACCGGCTTACCGCCGGCCAGGGGGAGCTGTGGGGAGATGGCATCACTCCCATTGAGGCTGCCCATCTGGCAGGGGCCATCAACCTCACCATTCCCGACTGTCACCATTCTGGCCGCGGTGGGCGGCGCTGGTACGGCTCGCCAGAGGTAGTAGATAGCTGGATTGCCTATTTGGTCTAGCTACTGGGCTTGCTGGAATCGGCAGGGGAGCTGCTAGGCAGGGAGGCAGCCGATTGACGGCGTTCCTGTTGACGCCGGGCCGCTTTTACCATCTCCTCCACAACAGCCCGCGCCTGCTTCAGGCGGTCCAAGTTGCTGCGGTAGAGCTCTAGGTCTTTTCTCACCCTCTCTGGGGAAAAAGGCAGCTTACCAATAAGCTCCTCCAAAAAGCGGCGGGTGCGTTCTTCGGGATCTTTGTAGAGGGAGGCAGCAACTGCCTCATAGGCTGTGTAGAGGCCAACTGCCAAAACCCGACTGTAGGCATAGGGAGGCTGGGTCATGCGCTGCAAAATGGCCTTGAGCCCGCCCACATCCTCTGCCTCCGGTTTGAGACAGAGCAGGTTGTAGCGTTGCTGGGGATCCCCACTGCGCAGGAGCTCCAGGAGGTCGTGGGCATTCTTGCGCACCACCTCCGGCTTGAGGTGGAGTGCCTTACAGAGGGCAGTGAAGATGGCCTCACGCTGCTCTGGAGGATGGTAAGCTTCCATCAGCCCGTTGTAGAGGGTAACCAAACCCAGGGCAAAAAAGGGGTCGTAGACAAAGGCGCTGTTGACAGTGGTTAGGTGCAGCTCCACCAGCAACTCCTCCACTGCCCGGCGATAGGCAGGGTGGAGGGGGCGGGGGTAGGCGCTCAAAAAGGCAGCCTTAGTGGCCGAAAAGGTGCGGACAGGATTCACAGGCAGAGAGCGGGAGGCAGACCTATAATATTTTCCCTCGGAGCGACCCCAAGGGCAAGCCAGGCCTAAGGTTTCGGGGTGGGAGGAGTATTGAACTATGGCAGCTACAGGGGGGACGATTGTCGTAAAAATTGGCACCTCCAGCCTGACGGATCCGCAAACGGGCTCACTGCGCCTTTCCGTGCTGGGGCCCCTCGTGGAGGTGCTGACGCGGCTGCGCAACCAAGGCTACGCCGTGATCCTCGTCTCCTCCGGAGCAGTGGGAGTGGGCTGTGCCCGCCTGGGCTTGCGCCAACGGCCAACAGCAATCGCGGAAAAACAGGCGGTGGCGGCGGTGGGCCAGGGACGGCTGATCCGCCTGTACGATGATCTCTTCTCCGCTCTCAACCAACCCATTGCTCAGGTGCTGCTTACTCGCGGCGACTTCGTGGAGCGCAGCCGCTACGTGAACGCCAATCGCACCTTTACCCAACTGCTGCAGATGGGAGTTATCCCCATTGTTAATGAAAACGATACCGTGGCGGTGGAGGAGCTGAAGTTTGGCGACAACGATTCCCTCTCAGCCTTGGTAGCCAGCATGGTGCAGGCCAAGTGGCTAATCCTCCTCACCGACGTAGACAGGCTCTACTCAGCCGATCCCCACCGCGATCCCTCCGCCGAGCCTATTGAGCGGGTGGAGCACGGGATGCCTTTACGGGTCAAGGCGGAAGCCCAAGGCAAAAGTGGCTGGGGCACGGGCGGCATGGCCACCAAGCTTACTGCTGCTCAAATTGCCACCTCTGCCGGCGTGACGGTGGTAATCACCAATGGCAAGCGGCCCGACCAGATCCCGGCCATCTTGGCTGGCGAGCCCATTGGCACCCGCTTCGAGCCAGCTCCCCAGCCTGTTAGCGCCCGCAAGCGGTGGATTGCCTACGGCCTTATCCCTGAGGGATCCCTCACCCTGGACGAGGGGGCAGTGCGGGCAGTCTGTGAGCAAGGGCGATCCCTGCTGCCGGCAGGGATCGTAGAAGTTTCCGGCGACTTTGAGGCAGGAGCTGCCGTGCGCCTGTGTGATCCCAGCGGGCGTGAGGTAGGCAGGGGCCTAGTCAACTACAGCGCCGAGGAACTGCGGCGCATCAAGGGCAAAAAAACTGCCGAGATCCCCTACATCTTGGGCTACGAAGGGGTGGATACCGCCGTCCATCGCGACAACCTAGCCCTGCTGGATTGACCTACTTTCCAGATTCTTGAGAGATCCCCTCAATCCCCCGGCTTAACCACCCACTCCACCGGAGTTTTGCTGGGATCCGGCAATTTCAGCGAGAACAGCCCTGCCATCAAAATCAACAGGGTGGAAAACCAGAGGCAGCCCTCCAGGCCGTAGAGCTGGAAGAGGATCCCGGAGGTTACCGTCCCCAGCAGGCGGCCACCGGAATTGGCCATGTAGTAAAAACCCACGTTGAGGGCAACATCGTCATCTTCCGTGTAGGCCAGCACCAGGTAGGAGTGCACTGCTGAGTTAAAGGCAAAGACAATCCCAAAGAGGATGAGGCCGCCGGTCACTACCCACTCCGGCGGCAGGCCGGCCATAAAGGCGGTGGCAATGAGGGCCGGCACCGCGGTTAGGGTAAACGTCCAGACCTGGACGGTACGGGCCTTGGGAGCGCGACCCGGGCGACCTCCTCCCAGGAGTTGGGGCGCTAGGAACTGGATGATCCCATAGCCAATGACCCAGATGGCCATGTAGCTGCCCACCTGCATAAAGCTCCAGCCCAGCTCGTCGTAGAGAAACACCGGCAGGGCCACCACAAACCACACATCCCGCGATCCAAAGAGGAAAAAGCGGGCTGCTGAGAGGAGGTTGATCTCACGGCTTTTGGAGAACAGCCGCTTGAAGGGGATCTTCGCCTTAACCTTGCCCATGTCTGCTGGCAGCAGCGCCCCAGAGCAGAAGATCAAAGCCAGCGCTCCTGCCTGGACGAAGTTGGCCATGCGGAAGCCCATGGGATCCCCGTAGATCTCAGTGAAGATCTGCAGCAGAGCCGCTCCCACAAAGAACCCCGCCCCCTTGAGGGCGTTTTTGGATCCCGTCAGCATCGCCACCCAGCGGAAGAGGCGGGATTCGGCCTCCTTGGGCACCACCAGCCGGACAGCGCTTTTGGAGCTCATCTTGGTGAGATCCTTGGCGATCCCAGCTAGGGCCTGGGCCGTCATCACATAGGCCACCTGGCCCCAGACCGGCCACTGCAGGTTGATCACCCCCAGCATCACCAGGCCGAAGATCTGGATGGCAATGCCTCCGTAGAGGGTAAGCCGCAGGCCAAACAGGGAGCCAATCCAACCGCCCAGGAAGTTGGTGATCACCCCGAAGATCTCGTAGAAGAGAAACAGCATGGCAATTTGAATCGGAGTGAAGCCCAACTTGTGGAAGTGGAGCAGCACCAACATGCGGATGGCGCCGTCGGTGATGGTAAATCCCCAGTAGGCGGCGGTTACTAGGGCATAGTTGCGCACTGCGGCAGCTTGGGCGCTTGAGACAGCAGTCATGGGCAGGTCTCCTCTATAAGCTGAGAGCCACCTTGCGGGCCAATTCCGCCATGCGATTGGCGTAGCCCCATTCGTTGTCGTACCAAGCCAGGATCTTCACTTGGGTGCCATCTACCACCATGGTTGAGGAGGCATCCACAATGCTGGAGCGGGGATCCCCCTTGAAATCCACGGAGACCAAGGGCAGCTCCTCATAACCAAGGATGCCTTTGAGTTCCCCTTCGGCTGCAGTCTTCAAGAGGTGATTGACCTCTTCCACCGTGGTGGGCCGCCTTACCTCAAACACAGCATCGGTCAAGGAGGCATTCAGCAGGGGCACGCGCACGGCAATGCCGTTGAGCTTGCCGTTGAGCTCAGGGTAGATGAGGCCAATGGCCGTAGCAGCGCCGGTGGTGGTGGGCACCAAAGACAACAGAGCCGAGCGCGCCCGCCGCAGGTCCTTGTGGGGGGCATCCACCACGGTTTGGGTGTTGGTGACATCGTGGATGGTGGTGATGACCCCGCGTAGGACGCCAATCCCTTCGTGGATGACTTTGACCAAGGGGGCTAGGCAGTTGGTGGTGCAGGAGGCGGCAGTAAGGAGGTGGTGGCGGGCTGGATCGTAGAGGTGGTCGTTGATGCCCATAACGACGTTGAGGGCCTCTCCATCCTTAACGGGAGCAGCCACAATAACCTTGCGCACCCCCGCTTTGAAGTAAGCCTCCAGCTCTGCTGCCTTGACAAATTTCCCCGAGCACTCCAGCACCAAGTCAATCCCCAAATCGGCCCAGGGCACTTCACCAGGGGACTTAAACTCACTGAAGGTGAGGGTTTTGTCTTGGATGCGCAGCCGCTGCTCACCGGGTTCGATGTCAATGTTCCAGCGGCCCTGCACCGAGTCGAACTTGAGCAGGTGAGCTGCCGCAACAGGCCCACCCTTGATCTCGTTGATGTGGGCAAACTCCAGCTCTGGCCAGCCCCAAGCTGCCCGTAGCACCAGCCGTCCAATGCGGCCAAAACCATTAATGCCTACCCGTGCCACCCTCTTGGCCTCCAGGGATCCCAGAACCCCGCCTAGAGCTTATCAGAAACACCTGTTCACTGCAATCAAGTGGAGCGGCTAGGTCTGGGGTTGCTTAGTTTCCTAGAGAGGGCGTATCCTTCAGGGGCCCGCTTGCAAGGGAGCGGGCAATAGCAGCTCCCTGGTGTCTGCCCCCGAACAGCTCTAGGTTCCTACTGTCCAAGTGTTGCCGTACTCGATCTGCTCCGGGGTAAGGCTGTCGATCTGGATCCCCATGGCCTTGAGCTTGAGGCGGGCGATGGTCTCATCGATCTCCGCAGGAATGGGGTGCAGCCCAGGAGCCAGGCGTCCTCGGTTTTTCACCAAGTACTCGCAGGCCAGCGCCTGGTTGGCAAAGCTCATGTCCATGACGCTGGCGGGGTGGCCTTCGGCAGCAGCCAGGTTGATGAGCCGGCCCTCTCCCAGCACCAACACCGACTTGCCCGACTGAAGGCGGTACTCTTCCACGAAGGGGCGCACTGTCTGCCGGGAAACGGCCCGCTCTCGTAGGGCTCCTAGGTCAAGCTCGATATCAAAGTGGCCGGCGTTACAGACCATCGCCCCATCTTTCATGCAGTCGAAGTGCTCGCCGCGGATAACATGCTTGTTGCCAGTGACCGTGATGAACAGATCCCCCAGAGGGGCAGCCTCGGCCATGGGCATAACTCGAAAGCCATCCATCACTGCTTCCAGGGCCCGCACCGGGTTGACCTCGGTCACAATCACCTGGGAGCCCATACCGCGAGCCCGCATCGCCACCCCCCTGCCGCACCAGCCGTAGCCAGCCACCACCACCGTCTTCCCGGCTAGGAGAATGTTGGTACAACGCAGGATGCCGTCTAGGGTAGATTGGCCAGTGCCGTAGCGGTTGTCAAACAGGTGCTTGGTGGCTGCGTCATTAACGGTCATTACCGGGAAGCTGAGCACCCCAGCTCTAAGCATGGCCCGCAGACGCACCAAACCGGTGGTGGTCTCCTCCGTGGTGCCAATGATCTCCGAGAGCTGCTCCTGCCGCTGCTGCACCAGCTCCGCCGTCACGTCGCCGCCGTCGTCAATGATGAGGTTGGGGCGGTGATCCAGGGCAATCTGGACATGGCGGCGGTAGGTTTCCACATCCTCCCCCTTGATGGCAAAGACCGAGATGCCGTAGTCAGCCACGAGGCTGGCGGCCACATCGTCTTGGGTGGAAAGAGGATTGCTGGCAATGAGGACACTCTCAGCTCCGCCTGCCTGCAGGGCCAAGGCCAGATTGGCGGTTTCGGTAGTGACATGACAGCAGGCTACTAGACGCAGGCCAGCCAAGGGCTTTTCTTGGGCAAAGCGCTCCCGGATCTGAGCCAGCACCGGCATCTCCCGCGCCGCCCACTGAATCCGCTGCTTACCCAGGGGAGCAAGGTTCAGATCCTTGACTTCATGCTTGGGGAGGGACAGAGTAGCACTGCTCATGAGAAGGCTCCTAGGAGGAAGTTAAACTCTCCAGCGGCCAGAGAGAGGCCGCTACAATGTTGCCAAGGACGGAGGCTCAGATGTCCACAGGCCTGTACTATTCTCCCACAAGGGATCCCTTTTCAGCCCTGGGGCTGGACGTGGGCAACCGCCGCATTGGCGTGGCCGGCTCCGACCGACTGGGGCTGCTGGCTACTGGCCTGGGGGTAATCCAGCGCCGTTCCCTCCCGGAAGATATTGCCCAAGTGCAGGCGTGGATCCGCCGCCGCCAGGCTACTGTGGTGGTGGTGGGGATCCCCCTTTTGGCAGATGGCTCAGTGGGATCCCAAGCCCGCAAAGTGCAGCGCTTTGTGCGAGCTCTCCAGGCGGCTGTGGATTTACCCATAGAGACAGTTAACGAGTACCTAAGCACCGTGCAGGCAGAGTGGGATCTGCGCCAGGCAGGGATACCGGCCAAAGCCCAGAAGGCTCTTATTGACCAGCAGTCGGCGGCGGTGATTTTACAAACTTGGCTGGATGAGCGGCGCTACGGCTCCACCTCAAAGGCTCCCTGCCGGTAGTCAGCCACCGCGTAGCCAAGGCCAGGCCGATATTCCACCAGAGCAACATCGAAGCGACAGGCGACTTCCGCCAAGGGGGGATGCTGGCTGAGGAACGCTTGGGCAGCTTGGATCAAGCACTGCTGTTTTCGCCTCCCAACTGCCAAAAGTCCGCCTTGATCCCACCCCTGGCCGCTGCGGGTTTTGACTTCCACAAAAATCAGCAGCCCTGCCTTGTAGGCCACCAGATCCACTTCCCCCCAGCGACAGCGCCACCGCCGCGCCAGGATCTGCCAGCCTTGCCCTTCTAGGTAGCGCTGCACGCAGCCCTCGCCGGCCTCACCCGCCTCCTGGGGAGCGCTTCGCTTGCGATCCTTAGTCCCCACTGCTTCCTGCTGGCCCTAGTGGGCAGAGCCGTTGCCGTGATACTTGTCGGTGTCGTAGAAGCCGTTGCGGGTGCCAAAGTAGAAGCTTGCCAAGGAGAGGATCAGGCCAACCGCTACCAAGATTGACTTTGCTTCCACGCGGTTTTCTCCCAGCTGTGTCCTCGTCCCAACCATGATAGCCTGCCCCCTGGTTAAGGCAGAATGGGAGGGGGATCCCCCGCCGGGGGACCAGAGCTGCTCACCCCTCTCCCTTGCCGCCAGGGGTGCCCTAAGAGTCTACCCGTTTTTCTGTGACCTCCTATGTCTTCTCCAGCCTCTCTGTCAGCCGTTTCCAGCGAGCCCCGCATCCTGTTGGGCCTGCGGGCCGACGAATTTCGCCATCCAGTTGATCTGCAAGCCACCCGCTCTCTGCAGCAGCTGCCAGGCTTAGGCCTGCTGATTCAAAACTTGCTTGGCTCCACAGCAGGGGAGATGTTTTACTTGGACAACATTGCCTCCAGCATCCAAATCAACGAGCGCCAGTTGCCGGAAATCTACCAGCTTTTGGTGCAAGCCTGTCGCATTTTGGATCTGGAGGTGCCCCAGCTCTATGTGCGGCAAAACCCTGTGCCCAATGCCTACACTTTTGCCATGCAGGGGAAAAAGCCTTTTATTGTCTTGCACAGCTCTCTGCTAGATTTGCTGGAGCCGAAGGAACTCCAAGCTGTAATTGCTCACGAACTGGGCCATCTCAAGTGCAACCACGGCGTCTACCTAACGATGGCCAACATTCTCACGCTCTCCGCCAGCTTGCTCCCCTTTGGCGGTCTGTTCTATCAGGCGCTACAGGATCAACTGCTGCACTGGCTGCGTTGTGCCGAGTTTACCTGCGACCGGGCAGCGCTCCTGGTTACCCAGGACCCAAGAACGGTAATCTCAGTGCTGATGAAGCTGTGCGGCGGCTCACCCCAGTTGGCGGCCAAGCTCAACGTGGAGGCCTTTCTAGAACAGGCCCGCACCTACGAGGAGTTGGATAACGATCTCTGGCAGCTGGAGCTCAAACAACTGCAAACCCTTGGCCGTACCCATCCGCTGCCGGTGCTACGAGCTAGGGAAATCGAGCGCTGGTTCCGCAGCAACACTTACCAGCAAATCCTAGAGCAGCACGGCGTCCCTGCCCTCTAGTGGACGAGCATGGCTCCTCTTGAAGTGCCGCCTGGTCCGCCTCTGATCTTGGGGGAAGTTCTTTTTGACTGTTTCCCTGACAGGGTGGTGCTGGGAGGAGCAGCTTTGAACGTGGCTTGGAACCTCAAGGGACTGGGGTTGGATCCCCTGCTGATTAGCCGCATTGGCCAGGATGAGGCGGCAGAACAGTTGGTGGTGGCGCTGCGGCGGCAGGGGCTACGTCTGGAAGGGCTGCAGCGGGATCCGGCTCACCCCACCGGTCAAGTGCAGGTTACCCTCGACCCGGAGGGGATCCCGAGCTTTGCCATCTTGCCAGAGCAGGCCTACGACTTCATTGAGTTGGATCCTGCTGCCCTTAGAGCCTTCCGGCCTAGCTTACTCTACCGGGGCAGTCTGGCAGCACGGCAAGAGGCAACCCACCGCCATTTCCAGGAGGCCATCCTGGCTTTGGGCTGTCCGGTGTTTCTCGACCTCAACCTGCGGGATCCCTGGTGGCACCCGGGCCCTATCCGAGAAATGCTGCGCAGCTGCACTTGGTTGAAGCTCAACCAGGCGGAGCTGGAGCAAGTGGTTCAACTGGAAGGGATCCCTGGCAAAGAGGTGGTAGAGCAGGGGCAGCTCTTGCGGGCCCAGTTGGGCCTTAAGGGCTTGTTCTTGACGTTGGGGGCGGCAGGGGCGCTCTTGTTTACAGCAGAGAGGGTGTATCAGGCGGAGGCGGTGCCAGCGCTGCAGCTAGTGGATACAGTAGGGGCAGGGGATGGGTTTAGCGCGGTAGCCATCCTCGGCCTGCTGCAAGGATGGCCGGAGGCGGTGCTGCTGCAGCGGGCAGTGGCGTTTGCAGCAGCCATCTGTGGGGTTGCGGGGGGTGCGCCCTCAGATCCGGAGTTCTATCGTCCCTTCCGGCAAGCGTGGGGGCTTTAGAGCTACTGGAACTGGCGCCAGTGGAACTGGGCGTAGCGTCCTCCTTTCACCAGGAGCTCGCGGTGGTTGCCTTGCTCTAGGAGTTGTCCTTCTTCGAGGACAAAAATGCGATGGGCGCTGCGCACAGTAGAGAGGCGGTGGGCAATAACAAAAACGGTACAGCGCTGCATTAGCCGTTGGAGGGCCTCCTGCACCAAAGCCTCGGACTCGTTATCCAAAGCAGAGGTAGCCTCGTCCAGGATGAGAATCTTGGGGTTGAGCAGCACGGCGCGAGCAATAGCTAGCCGCTGCCGCTGACCGCCGGAGAGGGTGATCCCGCGCTCGCCGATGCGGGTAGCGTAGCCCTCAGGCAGGCTCTCGATGAAGCGGTCAATATTGGCCACCCGGGCTGCCTGGCGCACTGCCTCTAGGTCAAAGTGCTCCTGGCCATAGGCAATGTTGCTGGCAATGGTGCCGGAAAAGAGGGTGATCTCCTGGGGAACAATGCCGATCTGGCGGCGCAAACTTTTGAGGGTGACGGTGCGGATGTCAATGCCGTCGATGCGAATACACCCCTGCTGCGGATCGTAGAAGCGAGGGATCAAATTCACCAAAGTTGATTTGCCAGCCCCGGAGGAGCCCACCAGGGCAACAATCTCGCCGGGGGCCACCTGGAAGCTAATGTCTTTGAGCACCGGCTGATCCGGCTTGTAGGCAAAGGAGACCCGATCAAACTCCACCCAGCCCTGAATGGGGGGCATGGGGCGGGCACCCGGCAGCTCGCGCACGCGGGGGCGGGTATCTAGGAGCTCAAAGATCCGCTCCACGGAAGCCTCCCCCTGCTTTAGCTCGCTGTAGTTATTGGTGATATGGACAATGGGATCAATCAGCAGGGCCACCCCCGCGATAAAGCCGAGGAACTGGCTGCCGGTCAGGTTGCCCTCGCTAATCTGCCAGCCCCCCACCCAAAATACCCCCAAGACGCTCATGGCGTAGAGAAAGCCCACCACCGGGTCTTGGATGGCCTTGACCTGTTCGGTTTGGAAGCGAGCCAGGCGGTTGCTTTCGGCCAGGGCACTGAAGCGGCGGATCTCGTAGTCCTCGGCAGCAAAGGCACGGGTGAGGCGGATGCCGGCAAAGACCTCTGTTAAAAGAGAAGATAGGTCAGCCATACTTTCCTGATTGCGGCGGGAGCGCTGCAGCAACCGCTCCCCAAACCAACTAATCAAGGCGCCCATCAGGGGGGCAATCACCAGGGTGGTTAGGGTGAGGATGCCGTTGAGGTAGAACAAGTAGGCCACCACGGCCAAGATGGTAAGCACGCTGGGGATAAAGCGGTGGAAAAACCGCTGGACCACCTCCCCCACCCGATCCAGATCGCTGGTGAGGCGATAGACGAGGTCACCAGTGCGGCTGCCGGAAAAATAGTCCACGTCTAGTCCCTGCAGGTGAGCGTAAACTCGCTGCCGCAACTCCAACACCATCTGCAGGGAAGCCCTGGCCATGAGGGTGTCCTGGCCGTACTGGAAAGCACCACGCACCACGAAAAATACCACCCCAATTAAGGCCAATGTCCGCAGTTGTCTGAGATCCCCAGCCCCGATAGAGCGGGCCACCCACTCGATTAGGTAAGCAAGGGCGGGCATGGTGAGGACAAAACCCAGAGTGCAGCCCAACCCCAGCAGCAACATCCACAAGTGGGGCTGAATGAAGGGAAAGAGACGGCGATAGCTACGCAGCGGATGCACCAAGTGCCACCCCAAGGGCTTCTGCCCCACCCAGCTTAGCGGATGCGCTCCTTCCCTGCTGCCGGGATCCCCTCCTGCTTTTGATAGCTCTAAGGAGGACTCGCCCTACCCTTGCCGCCACTTGCCGGACAAGCCTTTCCCCTGCCGCCTTTTGCGCCAACGGCGCCAGCGCGAGACCAGGCAATCGCTGAGGCTGTGGTTGACGGCTCCCAGCTCCAGTCCTAGGCCCACCCAAAACAGCGTTGCGGCGTGGGCTTGCAGCCAGTGCCAGAGGCTCTCCCGCCAGATCCCCGGCTGCCACTGCCACCAGCCCAGGCGGGATCCCAGCCAAGCCGCTGGCAGGCCCACCCCTGTCACCCACAAGCCTAGGTAGAGTAGCCGCAGAGCGGTGCCTACCAGCGGCCCGTGGGACCAAAAGGAGCGGTGGTGCAGCCAGCGACGGTAGGGAAGCCAAATCCAGCGCAGGAACAGCCAGCGGCGGTACTGCCGCGAGCGTGTATCCAGATCCCCGGAAAACATCAGGCCGGCAAAAAGATAGGCCGATCCCGCTGCGAGAGCCGCTGCGGTACTGTCACTTACCCAGCCCACCGCCAAAGCGATGCCGGGAGCCGTCCAAAGGGTGAGGCGATCGTGGGTGGATCCCCGGGGCATCCAGCCAGTGCAGCGCTCCACTGGAGCTGAGTCTAGCCGCAAGGGGAGGAAAAGGCTGGGATCCCACGATTAAGACGATCCAACACCTGCAGCTGCCGGTAGAGCATCTCTACCCGCGGCATCTGGACCCCGCCCTGCTGGGCATAGCGGAGAGGGTTGGCAAAAATAGCCTCCAGTTCCAGGGGACGCTTGCGCTCGTAGTCAATCTTCATGCTGGTGCGGTAGGGAGCCATCTTCTCGGTGTTAGCCAGCATTTCTGGAATCAGGGAAGGGGGAAGCCGGCGACCACAGGCTGCAGCTCCCTCCACCACCTCCTGCATCAGGGCTTCTGCCAAGGCGCGGGCTGCCGGGTCGCGGATCATCTGCTGGGTGTCGGCATTAAAGACCACCGAGAGGCCATTGAAGGGAATGTTCCAGACCAACTTTTGCCAGCGGGCCAACATCAGATCTGGTGAGAGGGCAGTGGGGATCCCAGCCCGCTGAAAATCGGCCTGGATCTGTTGCAGACGGGGTGTGATTCCCTGGGGGGCATAGCCAGGGCCGTATTCGGCCAGCAGCACCGAGCCATAGTCGAGGTGGCGGATGTGGCCGGGACCAACTTTATTGGAGCTGATGAAACAGAGGCCACCGATGATGCGCTCGGGGCCAACGCAGTTGGCAATCTCCGGCTCTGCCCCTAGCCCATTTTGCAGGAGGATCACCACCCCTCTTTCGGCCAGCACGGGCGGCAGCAACTGCGACAGAAGGTGATTTTGGGTTGCTTTCAGGGCCACGATGACCCCCTCGCAAGGGGGCATCTCCTCCACGGAGACGTAGGCATTGACCTGGGGCAGGTGAAAGTCTCCCCAGCAGGATTCCACCCACAGCCCGTTCTGGCGCACGTGCTCGTAGTCACTATGGAGCAGGAAATGCACCTCAAAGCCAGCCTGCTGTAACTTGGCTCCGTAGAATCCTCCCAGGGCACCGCTGCCCAAAACAGCGTAACGGCGGTTTTCCGGCAACATAGACCTAGCAACAACCTTGGGCCGCTGAGCCTCACTCTATCGCCCTCTGGGGCGCTTCCTCGGGATCAGGGTCAATCAACAGTACCCGCTCCTCACCGTCGGTTTCCCGCAGCTGCACCTTAACCATTTGCTCAGGGGTCGTGGTTAGCCTGTGGCCGCAGTAGTCTGGCTGAATGGGGAAGTGCCGATGGCCGCGGTCAATCAGCACGGCTAAGCGCACCCGTTCCGGCCGTCCAAAGTGACTAAGGGCCTCCAAAGCTGCCCGGACCGTGCGGCCGTGAAAGATAACATCGTCCACCAGCACTACCTCTTGGCCAGTTAGATCCCGTGGCATTTCACTGCGATTGGGGGTGCGCAGCCGGCCAGCGCCCAGGTCGTCGCGGAAGAGGGTGATGTCCAACTCCCCTACCTGGGGTGGGATCCCAAACAGCTCGGCCATGCCATCCCGGAGCCGATAGGCCAAGGGCACCCCGCGGGTGCGGATGCCAATTAACACCAGCCTGTCCAGGTGGGGGTGATCCCTGCCGATTGCCGCCGCCAAAGCGGCAATTTGCCTAGCCATCTCCTGGGCACTGAACACCTCGGTTGTGGACATGGATCCCCTGCGTCCCCTTGTTGTTAGTGGGGGCTGACATCCCAAGTTAGCCCAATCTGCCGCTGAGATCCCCAGCCAGTAGGATAGATAAAGCAAAGGCAAAAAGACTCCAGAAGGGAGGGATCCGTCATGTCCACTGCAGGGCCAGTTGCGGCGGAGAAAAGATGGATGTGGGCCCGCTGCTTACGGGCCGTACTAGCGGCGCTCCTGGGGCTGGCGTTGGGGTTAGTCCTGCTGGGATTGCCAGCCTGGGCAGAAGACTACAGCAAGCGGGAGCTGCAGGGGGCAAACTTTGCCGGACAAGACCTGAGCGGCTGGAAATTCCTCAAAGCCAACCTACGGCAAAGCAATCTCAGCCACGTGAAGGCAACAGGAGCCAATTTTTTCGGAGCCAACCTCAGCAAGGCTAACCTGCGCGGTGCAGACCTGCGCGGCGCCACCTTGGACATGGCCAATTTACAGGGTGCTGACCTGCGGGAAGCCCAACTGCAAGACAGCATGATGTGGCTGGCGCGGGTGGAAGGGATCGAGATCGAGGGAGCAGACTTTACCAACGCCCTCATCCGCAAAGATGCCCTTGCTCTCCTCTGCCAACGGGCTAGCGGCGTTAACCCAGTTACTGGTCGGGCCACCCGCGACACCCTTGGGTGCGACTAGCCCCTGTCCCAGCCCCTCTCCCCTAGGGAGAGGGGCGAAATCCATCACTTGGCAGACCTAGCCTACGCAGCCACCTCAGAGCTGGCAGGCTTACGCTGAAACTGGCCGAGGAGAGAATTCCAGGCCAAGCGCGCCATCGACAGCAGCCAATTGCCCTCCAACTCTCTAAACAAGTCCATGTTGAGCTTGAAGGCATAGTTGGCTTCCGCCACAATGCGCTCGATAGTAACCTGATCCAGCCCCAGGGCATCCAGTTGAGCGCGGTAGCGCTGCTTAAACTTGCCCTCGTGGGGGATCTGCTCAAAGTCGTAGAAGGCAGTGCCCTCCCCTGGCGGCAGGCCCATGGCCCGGCGGGCAATGTTTTTCAGGATCTGGCCACCCGACAGGTCGCCAATGTAGCGGGTGTAGGCGTGGGCAATGAGCAGAACCGGATCTTTTTCCACCACTTCCCGAATGCGGTTGACATAGACTTGGCAAGCAGGGGAAGGCTTAACCACAGAGGGCCAATGGGGACCAATGAAGTAGTTTAAATCCTTCTCCAAGCTGGCCTTGCGCCACAATTCAGGGTAGTAGAGCTGACCCACTATCGGGTGATCCCGCAACTTCGCAAACCCCTCTTCCAGCGCGCTGTAGACAAAGTAGAAATTGCCCACGTAGCGGCTATAGGTACGCTTGTCGACCACCCCCTTAAGGAAACATTTGATAAAAGCCATGTTCTCGGCCATGGTGTGGGACTGCTTGGTGCCCTCCCGCAACTGGACCGATAGGCTAGCGTTTTGATGTTCCTGACTGTGCCGACTCACAAAACCCTCCTCTTGTAAACTCTCTATTGAAAACGCTGCCTGGCTCCAGCCATTGACCGGCTTATCGATAAACGGCGAAGGCTTTCCCACCTTGCAAGCTGGGTAAACTGGGCCTCCTCCTCGGGATCTCC
>NZ_JANSIV010000076.1:48315-58334 GCF_047502705.1 Synechococcus sp. H70.1 | reverse complement strand
GAAGGCTTTCCCACCTTGCAAGCTGGGTAAACTGGGCCTCCTCCTCGGGATCTCCGTCCTCTCCAGGAAGCCCGCAACCAACGGTCAACAGCCTAGAAGATTAGGATAGTCTGCCTAAGTGTGAATGGATGTGAACAATCCTTAAGGCAGGTTGGGAAGGAGGCGGGATCTGCCAGCTCCTGAGCCTAGGGCAGGGGTTGCCAGCGGCCCTTGTAACGTTCGTTGACGATCATTGGCGAGGCTTCTATAATTGAAGGCCTGACTGCAGCGCAAACCCTGCCAAGGAACGCATGACCCCACTAACTGTTCCCTCCCCTGTTCTTACCTTACCTGACCTGGTAGAGATTCAGCGGGAAAGTTTCCTCTGGTTTTTACGAGAAGGGTTTGAAGAGGAGCTCCTTAGTTTTTCTCCCATCGTCGACTACACCGGCAAGCTGGAACTGCACTTTCTGCCGGAGTATCGTCCCGGCGATCCCTCCAAAGGGTACAAGATTAGCAAGCCACGCTACGACCCAGAGGAGGCCAAGCGGCGGGACGCCACCTATCAAGCGCAAATCCGGGTGCCTACTCGCTTGATCAACAAGGAGACAGGCGAAATCAAGGACATGGACGTCTTCATGGGCGAGCTGCCCTTGATGACGGACCGGGGCACCTTTATCATCAACGGCGCCGAGCGGGTCATCGTCAACCAGATTGTGCGCAGCCCTGGCGTCTACTACAAGTCAGAGCTGGACAAAAACGGCCGCCGTACCTACAGCGCTAGTCTCATTCCCAACCGCGGTGCCTGGCTGAAGTTTGAGACTGACAAAAATGGCCTGGTATGGGTGCGCATTGACAAAACCCGCAAGCTCTCGGCGGCGGTTCTGCTTAAGGCTTTGGGTCTAAGTGACTCAGAGATCTACGACAGCCTGCGCCACCCCGAATTTTTCCAGAAGACCATGGAAGAGGAGGGGCGCTACAGCGAAGAAGAGGCGCTGATGGAGCTCTACCGCAAGCTGCGGCCTGGGGAGCCTCCCACGGTCTCCGGCGGCCAGCAGCTGCTGGAGTCGCGCTTTTTTGATCCCAAGCGCTACGACTTGGGCCGGGTAGGGCGCTACAAGCTCAACAAAAAGCTCAATCTAACGGTGCCCGAAAATGTGCGGGTGCTCACCGTTACCGACATTCTGGCTGTTATCGACTACCTCATCAACCTGGAGTATGACATTGGCCAGGTTGATGACATTGACCACCTGGGTAACCGGCGTGTGCGCTCTGTGGGGGAGCTGCTGCAAAACCAGGTGCGGGTAGGTCTCAACCGCCTGGAGCGGATTATCCGCGAGCGGATGACAGTTTCCGAGTCGGAAAACCTCACCCCAGCCTCCCTGGTTAACCCCAAGCCCCTGGTGGCTGCTATTAAGGAGTTCTTTGGCTCCAGCCAGCTCTCCCAGTTCATGGATCAGACAAACCCCCTGGCAGAGCTAACCCACAAGCGGCGGATATCGGCTCTGGGGCCTGGTGGCTTGACGCGGGAACGGGCTGGCTTTGCCGTGCGGGACATTCACCCCAGCCACTACGGGCGGATTTGTCCCATTGAAACCCCCGAAGGACCCAACGCAGGGTTGATTGGATCCTTAGCCACCCACGCCCGTGTCAACCAATACGGCTTTATCGAGAGCCCCTACTACCGTGTCGAGAACGGCGTGGTGCGCAAAGACCTAGGCATGGTCTACCTCACCGCCGACGAGGAGGACGAGTATCGCGTGGCACCAGGGGATGTGCCGGTCGATGCCGAGGGCCGCATCACGGCCGAGGTCGTGCCAGTACGCTACCGTCAAGAATTTACCACTGCCCACCCCAGTGAGGTGCATTACGTGCAGGTGTCACCGGTGCAGGTCATCTCGGTGGCCACCTCTTTGATCCCCTTCCTGGAGCATGACGACGCCAACCGCGCCTTGATGGGAGCCAACATGCAGCGCCAGGCGGTGCCGCTGCTCAAGCCGGAGCGGCCCTACGTGGGCACTGGTTTAGAAGCCCAGGCGGCGCGGGACTCTGGCATGGTGGTGGTGTCGCGCACCAATGGGGTAGTGACCTATGTTTCTGCGGATGAAATTGTGGTGCGGCCAGACGATGGCGGGGATCCCATCGTCTACCGCCTGCAAAAATATCAGCGCTCCAACCAAGACACCTGCCTTAACCAGCGTCCTTTGGTTTACGTGGGGGATCGGGTCGTGACCGGCCAGGTGCTGGCCGACGGCCCAGCAACCGAGGGCGGCGAGCTGGCCTTGGGCCAAAACGTACTGGTGGCCTACATGCCCTGGGAGGGCTACAACTACGAAGACGCCATCCTCATCAGCGAGCGGCTGGTCTACGATGATGTCTTCACCTCAGTCCACATTGAGAAATACGAAATTGAGGCCCGGCAAACCAAGCTAGGGCCGGAGGAGATTACCCGCGAGATCCCCAACGTAGGCGAGGATGCCCTGCGCAACCTGGATGAAAACGGCATTGTGCGCATTGGGGCTTGGGTAGAAGCCGGCGACATCCTCGTGGGCAAGGTGACGCCCAAAGGGGAGTCGGATCAGCCTCCGGAAGAACGCCTGCTGCGGGCCATTTTCGGCGAGAAAGCCCGCGACGTGCGGGACAACTCCCTACGGGTGCCCAACGGTGAGCGCGGGCGGGTGGTAGATGTGCGCATCTTTACCCGTGAGCAGGGGGATGAGCTGCCGCCGGGTGCCAACATGGTGGTGCGAGTCTACATTGCCCTCAAGCGCAAGATTCAGGTGGGGGATAAGATTGCTGGCCGCCACGGCAACAAGGGCATTATCTCCCGCATCTTGCCGATTGAGGACATGCCCTACCTGCCAGATGGCACCCCAGTGGATGTGGTGCTCAACCCCCTAGGGGTGCCCTCCCGCATGAACGTGGGCCAAGTGTATGAGTGCCTACTGGGCTGGGCAGCAGAGCACCTAGGGGTACGCTTTAAGCTAATGCCCTTCGATGAAATGCACGGCCTGGAGGCTTCCCGGCTGACAGTGGAGGCCAAGTTGCGGGAGGCGCGCGAGAAGACTGGCAAGGACTGGATCTTCAACCCTGAAGGCAAGTACTGTGGCAAAGTTCAGGTGTTTGACGGCCGCACGGGTGAGCCTTTCGACCAGCCGGTTACGGTGGGCCGTGCCTACATGCTGAAGCTGGTGCACTTGGTGGACGACAAGATCCACGCCCGCTCCACTGGCCCCTACTCGCTGGTAACCCAGCAGCCCCTGGGAGGCAAGGCGCAGCAGGGTGGCCAGCGCTTTGGCGAGATGGAGGTGTGGGCTCTGGAGGCGTTTGGGGCGGCCTACATCCTGCAGGAACTGCTGACTGTGAAGTCGGACGACATGGTGGGGCGCAACGAGGCCCTCAACGCCATTGTCAAAGGCAAGCCCATTCCTCGACCCGGCACGCCGGAATCCTTCAAGGTGTTGGTGCGGGAGCTCCAGTCCCTTTGCCTAGATGTCTCCGTGCACAAGGTGGAGGTGGACAGCAAGGGCCAGACCTACCACGTGGAGGTAGACCTGATGGCTGATGTCTCAACCCGCCACACTCCCTCCCGGCCCACCTACGAGTCCATTACGGCTGAGGATCTTTCGCCGGCGCCTAGGGAGGACTTCTCCCCAGCCAGCCGCAGTTGGGAGAAGGAAGAAGACGAGGACGATTTCTAGGGGGCGCTGGGTAGGTCTAAGGTCCCAGCCAACTGAGGAAGGAGGGGGATGATCCCTCTCTCCTTCCTGTCCAGGTGCTAGGGCAGCAAGTCAGGAGAAATGGCAATGGCCAGAACAGAGCAGCGCTTTGACTACATCAAGATTGGGTTGGCCTCTCCAGAGCGAATTATGGAGTGGTGCCAGCGCACGCTACCCAATGGCCAAGTGGTGGGAGAGGTCACCAAGCCAGAGACCATCAACTACCGGACCCTCAAGCCGGAGATGGATGGCCTCTTTTGTGAGCGCATCTTTGGGCCAGTTAAGGACTGGGAGTGCCACTGTGGCAAGTACAAGCGCGTGCGGCACCGCGGCATTGTTTGCGAACGCTGTGGGGTGGAAGTGACGGAGTCGCGAGTGCGCCGCTACCGCATGGGCTACATCAAGCTGGCCGCTCCGGTTACCCACGTTTGGTACTTGAAGGGGATCCCCAGCTATATTGCCACGCTGCTGGACATGCCGCTGCGCGACGTGGAGCAGGTGGTGTACTTTAACGCCTACGTCGTGGTGGATCCGGGCAATGCCCCCAACCTCTCCTACAAGCAGCTGCTGACTGAGGACCAATACCTCGAGATTGAGGATCAGATGTACGAGGAGGGATCCCAGCTGCAGCTGCCGGAAAACTGGGCCATGATTGGGGCGGAAGCTATCGAACGCCTGCTCAAAGACATTGATCTAGAAAAAGAAGCGGAGCAGTTGCGGGAGGAAATTGCTACTGCCCGCGGCCAGAAGCGAGCGCGCCTGATTAAGCGGTTGCGGGTTATCAACAACTTCATTGCCACTGGAGCTCGGCCTGAGTGGATGGTGCTGCGGGTGCTACCCGTCATCCCACCCGATCTGCGCCCAATGGTGCAGTTGGATGGGGGCCGTTTTGCCACCAGTGACCTCAACGACCTCTATCGCCGCGTGATTAATCGCAACAACCGCCTGGCGCGCCTGCAGGAGATCATGGCGCCAGAGATCATTGTGCGCAACGAAAAGCGCATGCTACAGGAGGCGGTAGATGCCCTCATTGACAATGGGAGGCGGGGGCGCATGGTGGTGGGGGCTAACAATCGTCCCCTCAAGTCTCTCTCAGACATCATCGAGGGCAAACAGGGGCGCTTCCGGCAAAACCTGCTTGGCAAGCGCGTGGATTATTCTGGGCGCTCGGTAATTGTGGTGGGGCCCAACCTGCGCATGCACCAGTGCGGCCTGCCCAAAGAGATGGCCATCGAGCTGTTCCAACCCTTTGTCATCCACAAGTTGATCAAGCGGAACATCGTCAACAACATCAGAGCCGCCAAAAAGCTCATCCAAAGCAATGACCCGCAGGTTTGGGATGTCCTGGAGGAGGTCATTGACGGCCACCCAGTTTTGCTCAACCGCGCTCCAACATTGCACCGCCTCGGGATCCAAGCCTTTGAGCCGGTTCTAGTGGAGGGGAGGGCGATTCAGCTCCACCCCCTGGTCTGTCCAGCTTTCAACGCTGACTTTGATGGCGACCAGATGGCCGTGCATGTGCCCTTATCCTTGGAAGCCCAGGCGGAGGCGCGCCTGCTGATGTTGGCCACCAACAATATCCTCTCCCCCGCCACCGGTGCCCCCATCATTACCCCTACCCAAGACATGGTGTTGGGCTGCTACTACCTGACCGTGGACAACCCCGAGGCGCCTGAGATTAACGACCGCTATTTTGCCAGCCTGGAGGATGCCCTCATTGCCTACGACCGCGGCATCATTGGTCTGCACAGCAAAATCTGGGTGCGCTACAGCGGCCCCATGGAGTTGGGCAAAGGAGAAAAAGAGTCAGAGCCCCAGATTATCGAGGAACCAGGCGGCACCCGACTCAAGATTACCAACTACCGTCGCATTCGCGAGGACCAAGAGGGCAACGTCATTAGTCAATACATTCGCACTACACCGGGTCGGATCATCTTTAACAAGACGGTGCAGGACATTCTGTCGGCGTAATTCCCCCTTTTCTAGCGAGGCACCATGAGCGAAAAAGGACAAATTTCTCCCAGCTGGATGCGGCGGCCTGCTCCTGGCTCTAGGACCGAGACCCCGCCGCCTCCTGTTCCCTTTCGCAACTATCAAATCGGTAAAAAAGAGCTGCACAACCTCATTGCCTGGGCCTTTGCCCGCTACGGCACTGCCCGCACAGCCCAGATGGCGGATGCCCTGAAAACGCTGGGCTTCAGGTACGCCACCCAAGCTGCTGTCTCCATCAGCATTGAAGACCTACGCATCCCGCCCAGCAAGCGGAAGCTGTTGGCCCAGGCAGAAGCAGAGATCGAGGCAGCCACAGAGCGCTTTATCCGCGGCGAGATTACGGAGGTGGAGCGCTATCAAAAGGTCATCGACACTTGGAACCAAGTCAATGAGCAAATTAAGGAGGAGATGCTCAACAACTTCCGCCAGAACGATCCTCTCAACTCGGTCTACATGATGGCCAACTCGGGGGCGAGGGGCAATGTCTCGCAAGTGCGGCAGTTGGTGGGCATGCGCGGCCTCATGGCCAATCCCCAGGGGGAGATCATTGACTTGCCCATTAAAGCCAATTTCCGCGAGGGCTTAACTGTTACCGAATACATCATCTCCTCCTACGGGGCGCGCAAGGGCTTGGTGGACACAGCGCTGCGTACTGCCGACTCTGGCTACCTCACTCGCCGCTTGGTGGATGTCTGCCAGGACGTGATTGTGCGAGAGGTGGACTGCGGCACGGACCAGGGGATCCCGCTGCAGGCTTTGATGGATGGAGACAAGGTCGTGGTGCCCCTGGAGGAGCGCTTGGTGGGGCGGGTGCTAGCCCAAGATGTGGTGCATCCGCAAACCCAGGAGATCATTGCCCGCCGCAACCAAGATGTAGATCACGATTTAGCCAAAGCCATTGTGGAGGCCGGCATCCAGCAGGTGATGGTGCGTTCTCCCCTCACCTGTGAAGCCAACCGCTCGGTGTGCCGCATGTGCTACGGCTGGAGCCTGGCCCATTCCCGTCTGGTGGATCTGGGTGAGGCGGTCGGGATCATTGCTGCGCAATCGATTGGAGAGCCGGGCACCCAGTTGACCATGCGCACCTTCCATACGGGGGGGGTGTTTACAGGGGAGGTGGCTCGCCAAATTCGCGCCCCCTTTGCCGGTGTGGTGCGCTTCCCGAAGAATCTGCGCACCCGCCCCTTCCGCACCCGCCACGGTGATGACGCCCTCCAGGTGGAGGTCAATAACCAAATTGTCCTGGAGGGACCGGATGGACAGCGGGAAGTCTTCGATCTAACCCAGGGATCCACCCTGCTGGTGCGAGATGGGGCGCAGGTGCAGCGGAATCAGTTAATTGGGGAAGTGGCTGTAGCCAAGGCCGTGCGCAAGAGCACCGAAAAAGCCCAGAAGGAGGTAGTAGCCGATTTGGCGGGGGAAATTCGCTTTGCTGACCTGCCTATTGAGGAAAAAACCGACCGCCAGGGCAACACTACCTCCACTGCCCAGCGGCAAGGGCTGATCTGGGTTCTGTCTGGCCAGGTGTACAACCTGCCTCCGGGCGCCGAGCCAGTGGTGAAAAACGGGGATCGGGTGCAGCCGGGGGATGTGATTGCCGAAACCTCCCTAGTAACTGAGCATGGCGGTATGGTGCGCCTGCCAGAGTGCAGCGACATCAAAGGTGGACGGGAGGTGGAGATTATCAATGCGGCCGTGGTGCTCCACGAGGCGCGGGTGCGGGTGGAATCTCACCAGGGCCGGGAGCAATTTTTGCTAGACACCCCCAGCGGCCAGACTTTTGTCCTCAAAGCCACGCCAGGTACCAAAGTCGGCAACGACGAGGTGGTGGCAGAGCTAATCGACAACCACTTCCGCAGTCAAACGGGGGGCTTGGCCAAGTTTGCTGGCATTGAGGTAGCTCGGCGGGGCAGAGCAAAGCAGGGCTACGAGGTCATCCGCGGCGGCACCCTGCTGTGGATCCCGGAGGAGACCCACGAGGTGAATAAGGACATCTCTCTCTTAAACGTCGAGGATGGCCAGTACGTGGAAGCCGGCACTGAGGTGGTGAAGGACATTTTCTGCCAAAATGCCGGTGTAGTTGAGGTTATCCAGAAAAACGACATCCTCCGGGAAATCATCATCAAGCCTGGATCTCTGCATTTGGTGGAGGATCCCGCTGACTTGGAAATCCCCACTGGAACCTTCATCCAGCCGGGTCAAAAGCTGCTTAGCAGCATTGTTCCTGACCGACTGGTCTATCTGGAGCAGGTGGAAACCCCCGAAGGACCTGCCGTCCTCCTGCGCCCGGTGTACGAGTATGAAATTCCCGATCGACCTGTGGTGCCCACCCAGGAGTCCACGAGTGAGTCTGGTCGCTCCATTCGCCTGCGGGCTGTACAGCGGGTTCCCTTTAAGGACGGGGAGCGGGTCAAGTCGGTGGGTCCAGTGGAATTGCTGCGCACACAATTGGTGTTGGAGATCGATACTGACGCCCCGCAGCTGAAGGCTGATATTGAGCTCATCCAGGATGAGAAGGATCCCAGTATCCGCCGCCTGCAACTGGTGATTCTGGAAACCTTGGTGCTGCGCCCCGATGTGGAGGCAGATCTCACCCAGGGGAGTACCCACACCCGGCTGCTGGTCAATCAAGGAGACACTGTTGGCAAAGGGGGAGTTATCGCCCGCACCGAGATCCAGGCCAAAAAAGCCGGGATTGTGCAAGGGATCCGCCAGGGCACTGAGGTAGTGCGGCGGGTGCTAGTCATTACCGACGACGATCTGCTGACGGTGCCCTTAAACGGACCCGCTAGGGTCGAGGTGGGAGCGCTAGTGCGAGCTGGAGACGAGCTGGCGCCAGGGATCCCTGCTCCTGAGTCGGGCCAAGTGATGCAAATTGCGGAGGGGCACCTGGTGCTGCGGCTGGCGCGGCCCTACCTGGTTTCCGCAGGTGCCATCCTCCAGGTGCGGGATGGAGATCTCGTGCAGCGGGGAGATGCCCTAGCCATCCTCATCTTTGAGCGGGCCAAGACCGGCGACATCATCCAGGGGCTGCCGCGGGTGGAGGAGCTGTTAGAGGCTCGCAAGCCCAAGGAAATGTGTGTCTTGGCCAAGCGACCCGGCATCGTGCAGCTAAGCTGGCAGGGAGAAGAGCCGGATCTAAGGGTCATCGAGGCCGATGGCACGGTTACTCCCTATTCTGTGCTGCCAGGGCAGAGCTTGGTGGTGGTTGACGGCCAGCCAGTGGGGGTAGGGGATCCCCTAACTGACGGCCCTGCCAACCCCCACGATCTTCTGGAGATCTACTTCGAGTACTACCGCCAGACCCTGGGAGATGACCAAGCGGCGCGGCTGGCCCTGCGGGAGGTACAGCGCTTCCTCGTCAACGAGGTGCAGAATGTCTACCGCTCGCAGGGGGTAGAAATTGCCGACAAGCACATTGAGATTGTGGTACGCCAGATGACCTCTAAAGTGCGGGTGGACGACAGCGGTGACACCGTCCTGTTACCGGGTGAGCTGGTAGAGTTGCGGCAAATCCAGCAAGAAAATGCCTCCCTAGCGCTCAGTGGAGGGGCGCCGGCCAAGTACACACCCGTCCTCCTGGGGATCACCAAGGCCAGCTTGAATACCGATAGCTTCATCTCAGCAGCCAGCTTCCAGGAAACCACGCGGGTGCTCACTGAGGCAGCCATTGAGGGCAGATCCGACTGGTTGCGGGGCCTGAAGGAGAACGTCATCATCGGCCGCCTGATCCCGGCAGGTACAGGCTTTAGCACCTACCAGGAGGTAGTGCCAGAGCCGGAGCCTCCTGAGGAGGAAGAGCATCCCGTAGTCCTGCCGGGGGTACCACGCCGCGTGGTCCTAGAGGATGACCAACTCATCGACGACTCCACCCCTATTGACGAGCCAACAGAAGAGGAGGAAGAAGAAGAGTAAGCGAGGCCACCTAAGTTGCGGTTGCTGTCCCTCCTGCTAACTTGGCAAGGAGGGATGGCTCCCCAGAAGGTGGCCTGTTTTTCCCTTCGGGGTTGGGGGCTGCCAGGTTTCCCAGAGGTCAATGGCCTGTTTGCTTTGCCCGCATAGGGGTTGTTGGGCAGACCCCACCTTGCGGTAGAGCCAAAAGCAGGGCAACACCACCTCGTAGGGATCCACAGCAGCCAAGGCCAAAACATTCCCACCGCCTAAAGGCGGGGGATTCTTACGCAGTTCAACAACGAACTTGTAAAGGCACTGGCAAGATGCCTCTAGACAGTCCCTTGAGGCAAAGCCCCTTAGCGGGACGGAGTCCTTGCAGGCTGGCTGAGACGTTAGTATCTCCCGGACGCTTGCCACCGTTTTAGGGACTCGCCT
>NZ_JANSIV010000076.1:15517-48215 GCF_047502705.1 Synechococcus sp. H70.1 | reverse complement strand
CTGGCTGAGACGTTAGTATCTCCCGGACGCTTGCCACCGTTTTAGGGACTCGCCTGGGAACAGCAACCTGAGCGAGCTTTTCCGCCCTGCCCTCAAGGGCTGGGTTCTGGACAGGCTGCGCTTAGCCGCAATGGCTCCCAGGGCAAAGTTCAAGAAGCTCACCACCCGCTCAGACTCTTCAGAACGGGCTTAAGCAAAGTCGGCATCCTGCTGCCAATCTGCCTAAGGTGAGTGGTAAAGAAGCGCTTCCGCGTCGTTTTTTTAACCTTGAGCCTAAGCTGCCGGCAGGAGAGGGCGAAAGCCGTGCTTGCGCGACAATTGCCCAATGAGCTCTAGTTTCTCCAAAGTAATGAGGTTGCGGCCCCAACTGAAATTGGTGTGCAGACCCTCGAACTCCAGCAGCATTGCCTCGGCAAAGCAGGCAAAGAGGTGACGGGCGGGGTTGGCCACATTCAAAAATTGCATGATATTCCACTCAATATCCAGCGCGTGTTCCACCATGCCACCGTCGATGACATATAACCCCTTGCGCTGCAACCGAGAGGCGATGTTTTTGGGATAGCCGCCGTCGATGATGACGCAGGGATCCGGCAACACTTGGGGATCGAGGGTTACCCCCTGGCTCATGCTGGCCACCCAGACAATGAAGTCGGCGCGCGGCAAGGCCTCTTCTAGGGAAGAGATCTCCCCTTTTTTGAGGGTGGCCTGCAGTTCTTCTAGGCGTCGCCGCTCGCGGGCTATGAGCAACAGCTTGGCTACTGAAGTGCAGTTCACCAGCCACTGACAAATGGCACTGCCGATATCGCCGGTAGCTCCCACCACGGCAACTGTGGCAGCAGCCAAGTCCATAGCGTAGCGCTGGGCTGCCGCCTGCAATTGTTGACAAATAATGTAAGCGGTGTGGGTGTTGCCAGTGGTGAAGCGCCGGATCTCCAGGTCAACGTTGCGCACCCGCTTGAGGGTTTCGAGGCGAAAATTCTCAAAGATAATGCTGCTAAACCCGCCTAGCGCAGTGATATTGAGGCCCCGCCGCTGCGCTAGGGCCATGGCATTTAAAACTTTACGACAGGCCGCCTTTACTCGACCCCCAGCCAGCATTTCCGGTAGGAAACAGGATTCAACGTACTGACCATAAATTTTCTGGCCAGTGATACTGGTAACTACAATCTCATCCACCACTTGAGGTGGAGCCATACACCAAAATTCCAGGTCACTTTCCGCATATTCGGCATACCCCAGCTTGTCTGCCACCTGCTTTGCGTTGGCCAGGCTAGTCAAGTGCCCGATCAGGCCAAACATAGACGCTCACTCACTTCTTCCATCCGGATCCCATCAAAACATGTCCCAGCAAGAGTAGGGAGCGCTCCAGCTAGGCCAGACACCCCATCGGCAGGCAGAGTAGAGGCGGGTCAAGCAGCCCGCAGACCCTGGGCTGAGAGGCGCATCACCTCGCGCGTGCTAAAGCCAATGTTGGCCAGCGCTTCGCCATAGGCAATGAGGAAGTCCTCCACAATGGCCTCGCGATCCATGTAGATAGCTTCTATGTCTTCATTCACCTGCTGCAGCATCTGCCAGACCAGGGGCAGATTTTGGGCGTTGGCCGCTTCAATTTGGGCTTTGACCTCAGCAAAGTTTTCGCCCAGCCAGCGCTCGCCAAAATTAAGGTGGAAATATTCGTCCTTGACTACCCCTTCCGTAATCTTGCGGGCAAACTCATCGGCAACTGGGAGGTAGATGTTGTAGGCAGCAATGGCAAAGCACTCGATGATTAGCGACTGAATAACCAAGCAAGTAACCAAGTCTGCAGCTGCTGCCGCTTTTTGGAAATTATTCCGCAAGGGGGCAAAGAAAGCACGGGCAAACTCCCTCTCGGGTTCTACCTGCAGATTTTTGCCACAGGCTTGGAAGCCCTTCATGTGGCGCAGTTCCATCTTGGCCAACTTGCGCAGCTCCTCTGCAGCTTCCGGCAGCATTTCGGCCAGCTTAAGGTAGTTGTTATGGGCTTCCTGTTCCCCTTCGATAACAATGCCGTTGATACGGGAGTAGGCCTGCCGATACCGTGGGCTGCTGTAGTCTATCCCATCGGCAGGGGAGGGAGAGGTGTTGGGCAGGACGTTCGCTGGGGCCATACGCATGCATCTCCTTTTGTCGTCGTAGATTGCTGGGAACCGTTTGCCAGCCAGCAATCCTAGGGCTTGCCACCCAATTGTTCCTCTACTCAGGATAGCCTTAGGTGGCACGGAATTTGTCGGATGAGGAGACAAGCCTGTTAGGGTGAGTGCTCAAGTGGTGTTGGGGGGCCTGTGGTATGTCTGCTCTTGGGGATGGCCTGCAGCAGTTGCGCCAGTTGCTGGTGGAGCTGGAGGAACAATCCCTCGATCAGCCAATTGGCAGTGCCGAGGAGGTGTTGCAGGCAATCGAGTTGGCAACGTCTTTTGAGCTGTTCGAGCCAGAGAGCAGTCGCTTGCTGCTCCAGATTGTGGCCAATCTTTGGGATCGGGTGCGCCAGCACGATCTGTCGGCGCCGGAGATTGCAGTGGTGGCGGAGAAGCTGCGGGCAGTGGGCTACACAGACGCTGAGATCGAAGAGATTTTGGATCTAGAGCCGCAGGAAGACTAGCGAGAGGCTAGGCAGAAACCATGCCCAGTTCCTCAGTATCTGCTTCCAGTTGGGTAGCAGGGTTGTAGCAGGCTCCGCGCAGGTTAGCCAGTTTCAGCTTGCAGCCGCTGAGGTTAGCCCCTTTGAGATTGGCACTGCTGAGGTTGGCCCCCGCCAGGTCGGCCTGGCTAAGATCGGCGCCACTTAGATCGGCTGCAGTCAGGTTGGCGCCGCGCAGGTTGGCTCTTTGCAATTGGGATCCTGGCAACTTGGCTTTCTCCAGGTTGGCCAGGCGCAGGTTGGATCCCTGCAGATCGGCCTGGCTAAGATCGGCGCCGCTAAGGTAGGCCCGCTCCAGGTTAGCCCCCGCTAGCTTGGCTTGCTGGAGGAGGGCCCCCCCTAAGTCAATCCCAGGTAGCTCCGCGCCAGTCAAGTCAGCTCCTGGCAGTTGGCTGTTGCTGAAATCGCGCTCACCCCTGCTGTAGCGTTGCAGCAGTTCCGTTACGCTCTCAACCATTCCCCTTTTCCACACCCGACAAGTCGGATCTTAGGGGGGGAAACAGTTGCTGCCAAGAATACAGCTGCCGCAGCCAGCTCCCCCTTCTTCAAAACCGCGCTAGGATGGGCACATCCCCCCTCTTGTCCCAAACCTCCTGTGATGGACTTGCCCCGCGTGCCCCGCTCCCGACCTCGGCCAAAGTTGCGCTCGATCCCTCGCCGCAAAACCGAATCTGCCCTCTATGCCGAGATGCAGCAGCTCTCGCTAGAAAAGCAGCGGCTTAATCAGGAACTGGAGTTTCTCCAGGAGCGGCAAGGGCAAATACAGGCACGGCTTCAGGAAATTGAACAAGCGCTGCAGCATTTTCAGCAGGCAGCAGAGGCTTTTCGAGATCCCGCCTCTTCCCCAAAGCCCCATCCTGCCGGCTTTTCTCCCTCGCCCTTCCTACCCATGACCTTTGAGTACTGAGCCAGTTTGCAGGGGGGCAAGCCAGGTGCGTGCCTGAACCTGGGAAAGCCAATCTTACAGGGGGTTAGGGAGAGTGGTAGGCTGATCCTAGCAGTGAGGCCGAGGTCCTGCAGCAGACCAGTTGTCTGGCAATTGCCCCCGGCTTTCCCTGGCGGGATCCGACGCCCAGCTTAGGAGCCACTCATTCAACATCGCTAAGTCCACAACTACAGCTGAGCAAACAAGGAGCTAAACCACAACCATGGTTAGTGCTACTGCCACTGCAGCCAACGTTGGCTACATTACCCAGGTCATTGGACCGGTGGTTGACGTCGAGTTTCCCAGCGGCAAGCTGCCCCAAATCTACAATGCCCTCAAGGTGGAGGCCACTACCGAAAGTGGTCTGAAGGTAAAAGTTACCTGTGAAGTGCAGCAGCTTTTGGGAGATAACCGCGTGCGGGCCGTGGCCATGTCTTCCACCGATGGGCTGGTGCGGGGTATGCCGGTGGTGGATACAGGCGCCCCAATTACTGTGCCAGTGGGTGAGGCCACCCTGGGCCGTATTTTCAACGTGCTGGGAGAGCCGGTGGATCAGGGAGGGCCGGTACAAGCTAAGGAGTATGCCCCTATCCACCGCAGTGCTCCGCCCTTGGTGGAACTCAGTGTCAAACCGGAGCTCCTTGAAACTGGCATTAAGGTCATTGACCTGCTGGCCCCCTTCAAGAAGGGCGGTAAGGTAGGCTTGTTTGGGGGTGCCGGTGTAGGCAAGACCGTACTTATCCAGGAGCTAATCCACAACATTGCCGAAGAGCACTCTGGCCTGTCAGTGTTTGCCGGTGTGGGAGAGCGCACCCGCGAGGGAAACGACCTCTACAACGAAATGAAGGAGTCTGGGGTGCTGAGTAAGGTGGCGCTGGTCTACGGCCAGATGAACGAGCCGCCGGGTGCCCGCATGCGGGTGGGCCTCACCGCCCTGACGATGGCCGAGTACTTCCGCGACGTCAACAAGCAGGACGTGCTGCTGTTTATCGACAACATCTTCCGCTTTGTGCAGGCTGGCTCGGAAGTGTCGGCGCTGTTGGGCCGGATGCCCTCGGCGGTGGGCTATCAGCCAACCTTGGCGACAGAGATGGGCAACCTGCAGGAGCGGATTACCTCCACCAAGCAGGGATCCATCACTTCTGTGCAGGCGGTGTATGTGCCTGCTGACGACTTGACGGATCCGGCACCAGCGACGACGTTTGCCCACCTGGATTCGACAGTGGTGCTGTCGCGCAGCTTGGCAGCCAAGGGCATTTACCCCGCGGTGGATCCCCTGGATTCTTCATCCACAATTTTGCAGGCGGACATTGTGGGGGAAGAGCACTACAACACAGCCCGGGCAGTGAAGCAGACGCTGCAGCGCTACAAGGAGCTGCAGGACATCATTGCTATTTTGGGCCTGGACGAGCTCTCGGAGGAAGACAAGCTGGTGGTGGCCCGTGCCCGCCGCATTGAGCGTTTCCTGTCGCAGCCCTTCTTTGTGGCGGAAGTGTTCACGGGCTCGCCCGGCAAGTACGTGAAGTTGGAGGATACCATCAAGGGCTTCCAGCGCATTCTCTCGGGAGAGCTGGACGAGCTGCCGGAACAGGCCTTCTACCTGGTGGGCACCATCGAGGAGGCCATCGAGAAGGCAGAGAAGCTCAAGTCCAAGTAACTCCTTCCCCCTCCCCAAGGGGAGGGAGAGGAGGGGGGCCAGGGACCCTTGGCCACAGGCCGGAAGCAGTACCGTAACAGGCGTACCTAGGCCTGCAGGACTTGGCTGCGGGGGAGATCAGCCGCCCCAGCTCGTTGACTGGGTAGGCGCCCTTCTCCCTGGTCATTGGAGGGCAGGGCGGCAAAGCAAAAGCAAGAGCCCGCCCAGTAGAAGGCTCTCGGCTGCTGCCCCAGCTTCCAGGCGCTGATTCTTCCTGCGCGCCAGGCTTTAGGAGGCTGTCTCCTCGTTGCTGGTAGAAGGAAGCTCGACGCTTAGGGAGGGATCCTCCAGCTGCAGGGAGAGCTCATAAAGGCGGCGCCGCGTCCAGAAAGAGGATCCCTGCAGACGCTGAGCCAGTTGTCGGCTGGCGGCGGAGCGGGGCAGGCCCTTAGCCAGCAGGCAAGCCAGCTCCTGGCGCACTTCTGCTTCGGAGGGGGAGATTTCCTCGCCCTTTTCTAAGGAAGGCCGCCCCTCCAGAACAAGGGTAAATTCTCCCCGCGGCGGCTGGGCAAGGCAGTGCTCCAGAGCAGCGGCCAGGGATCCCCGCCAAAAGGACTCGTGCCATTTGGTGAGCTCGCGGGCTAGCACAATCTGCCGCTGGGGGCCGCAGTGCACTAGGAGATCCTGCAAGGTCTGCTGCAGGCGGTGGGGGGCTTCGTAGAGAACGATGGTGCGCTCTTCTTGGGCCAGTTGCTGCAGGCGTACCTGGCGCTGCCTGGGTTTAAGGGGAAGAAAGCCCTCGAAGACAAATCGTTCGGTGGGCAAGCCGGAGGCCGTCAACGCGGCCACTGCCGCCACAGGCCCAGGCACCGGGATCACCGGGATCCCAGCTTGGATACAGGCGCGCACCAACTCCTGGCCTGGATCGGAGATGGCGGGTGTACCGGCATCGCTGATGAGGGCCACCGACTGCCCTGCTGCTAGGTACTTGAGGATCTGCGGGATCCGCCGACTGGCATTGTGCTCGTGGTAGCTAATGAGGCGAGCGGAAATTTGAAAATGGCTAAGAAGCTGACCAGAATGGCGGGTATCTTCCGCAGCCACCCAGTCCACCTCTTGCAAAACTCGCAGTGCGCGTAGGGTGATATCTTCGCGGTTGCCAATGGGAGTAGCCACCAAGTAAAGGGCGGCGCTGGGGTGCTCCATTCCCGGGGCCCGAAGGGATCTCCAGGCTAAGGGCTGGTAATTTGGAAACGACTCTCAGCAGCAAGAAAGCCCTCTTTTGAGGGCCTCCTCAGGGATACTGTTTGCGCCGTTTTACCGTTGTTTTCGACCTGGAAAATCCACGATAGGACATCGGGGATGACTATTGATAGTTTCCAAACCAAGTTTGGCCTACTGCTCTCACATCCACACCCGTCCTAATTTCCAAAGGGTATCGATCGCAAAAACATAACGGCAGTCACCAACGCCTCAGTATCCTTTGGCTATCATACCGTATTCCTGGGCTAGATCTGTCAAGGACCTAGCAAGGATTTGCAGGGAGAGAGGCTAGGCCCGCCTTTAGCTACGATAAGGGACAGCTCAACCTTTTGGCAGCCATGCTGGGTTCTCTGTTGGACAACATCTACGGCGCCTGGTTTTTACCCGAGCGTACCTTTCGCCTGCTGCGACAGCAGCCTGTCCTCTGGCAGGCGTTTGTGGTGGTAGCGCTGCTCCACATCCTCGAGGCCCTTCGCCGCTTTGGGGTAAACTTGCCGAGCTTGGTACTGGCCGTCGTGGCGGGATCCCTAAGCTGGGTAAGCTCAGCAGCTTTGTTGCAGGGGCTGGCCTTTTGCTTTGGGCGGGCTGCCCCTTCCTTTGCGGCACTGCTTTGCCTAACGGCCTTTGCCGGTTTGCCTTGGCTGCTCCTGGGGCCTGCCCAGTCTTTGGGCGGGGTGGCCGGATCCCTCTTGGGCTTAGTGGCGCTAGGGTGGTTTGCGGTCTGGCAGGTGCGGGCAGCGGCGGTGGCCCTGGATCTGGAGTGGTGGCGTCTAGTTGGCCTAATCCCAATGGCCTTTCTGGGAGGGATCCTGTCCCTGAACTGGTTAACCAGCGGCCTCCTCGCCTTGGCTTCTCTGGGCTAGGTGGGGAGGAAGTACTCGTTGCAGCTCGGGTCTTTCCTCGGGGAGGATGGCGCCTTCGATGGGGCAAACCTGTAAACAGATGCCACAGTCGATGCAGACGGCAAAGTCAATCCAGAAGTAGTTGGTGCCTTTGGCATTTTTGCCATCCCCCGGGTGAATACAGGCAACAGGGCAAGCCTCCACACAGTCGGCAACGCCTTCGCAAACGTCGGTAACAATGGTGTGTGGCATGGATCCCTCCCGCCGGCAATTCTCACTCCTGTTGGTCAGGGCAGTCAGCCTCAAGTCTGTCCGCCCTCTGTCCGTGGCTTGCGGATGGTTTTGTCATTCTAGGCGAAAACGGGCCTCTTGATGGGTAGTCCCCGCAACTGCAACAGTAGCAAAGGTGAAGAGGGACAGGGGAAGTTTGGGCTAAGCTTTCTCTGAGGAAAGCCAAATCAAGCGGGAGTGGCAGCCATGCGGTGCTCGTGGCCCCTGGCGCTAGGCTTAGGTTGGGTGCTCACCTGGTCGAGTGCTAGCCTACCGACGTGGTCCCAAGGCGTGCAACAGCAAGCCTCACTGGCCTGGACGGAGGCCTATGTGGCGGCGTTGGAGCGCGAAACGGATCTGGTGCTTACTCAGGAGCCGCTGTCGGCCCCTCTCACCCGCCTAGAACTGGCCCAGTGGCTGACGGAGTTTTTCGGCTACATCCCCAACCCCAAGCAGGTCCAAGAGATTCGCGATCTCGAGCCCAATACCCCCGACTATTGGACAGCCCAGGCGGTGCTACAGGCAGGGGCAATGCGCCTGTACGAAGGCAACGAGTTTCGCCCGCAAGGGGATCTCACCCACCTGGAAGCTCTGGCTATTTTGGTGCGGGCCCTGCAATTGCCTGCCCCCACCCCAGCTGACATTGAGCGCTGGATGGCTTTGTACACCGATGCTGCTGAGGTGCCAGAGGTAGGGCGGGCTTTGGTGGCCATGGCAGGGGAAGCGGGCCTAGTGGTGAATGTACCGGATCCCGCCAAGCTGCGGCCCAACCGAGTGCTTAGCCGAGCTGAAGGGGCAGTGCTGTTGCATCAAGCGCTGGTGTATCGCGGAAAGCTGCCGCCTCTGCCGCCTCCAGTAGCCCAGCTGCGTCCTTCCCCTGCAGCGGTAGCCACGAGGGTTCAGCCTGAAATCTTGCAAACACGAGTTATTCCTGAAGCGGGAGTGGTGCCGCCAGGGGGAACCTTGACCGTTGAGGCCCGGGGCACCCCCAATGGCAAGGCCAGGGTGGATATTGGCGATCTGGTGCGTGGCTTGCCCATGGAAGAGGTGCAGCCCGGCTACTACCGTGCCGTCTACACCCTTGGCCCCCAAGACAGGGCCCTTGGCCCCGACCTCCGCATTCAACTCAGCCTCAACGGGCTGGAGACCCGTGTTCAGCGGCGACTCCCTCAGTTGGCCCTGGGCAATGTTGCGCCCCCGCCGGTGCAGCCCCTCTTCCCTCCGCCACCTATTGCTACTCCTACCCCCGTGGCCACCAGCCTTGCCCCTCGCATCACGGCTATTCGTTTGGATCCCCAGCGCGACCTGGTGGAAGGTGACATCCTCACCATCGCCATCTGGGGGGACTCGGGGGGAGTGGCCCAATTTGACCTGGGCAATCTGGCCCTGAACCAGCCAATGCGGGAGGTGCGGCCCCACCACTACGAGGGCACCTACGTGGTGGCTCCCACCCACCAGGCCACCAACCCCACTGTGCGGGTTGTGTTAACTAAAGACGGCCTCAGCCAGGAGTACCGGGAGATCTTTCCTTTCTCCATCGATGGATCTAAAGGGACCCGCTCCACCATTCAGCCAGCTTCTCGGCCTTTGGCTGCTGGGCCGCCCCAGATTTTTAGCGTCGCCACCAACAGCACCAACCTGCGCCCAGGTGAGATCCTCAAAGTTACGATGCGAGGGGATCCTGGAGGGAGAGCTGCCTTTCGCATCGTTGGGGTGACGCCGGAGGTGGAGATGCGAGAGGTGGCACCAGGCCTCTACGAAACCCAGCAACAACTGCCCCTTAACATGCAGCCGGTTACCAACGGCGTCATTGAAGTAATCTTGGAGCGAGGCGGGCAGAAAACCACCCAAACTAGCCCCTCACCTATTACTATTGCTCCTTGAGCACCTGCTACGCAGTATTGCAAGAACTTTATCCCACTAGCGCAAATAGGAGCTATAGGCTGGTCCAGCCATGGGCTGAGGATTTTGAACAAACCGGTAGCGATGACCTGAGCTACTGCCCAACCAGACATTCCCAGAAGTAGGGGGGAACACTGTCCCTTTTCTGTACCCTACTTCCACATAGAGGGCAGGCTTCAATGGCTTACGCCACGCTCTGGGAACGCTTCAATTGTCCCTCTACGAGCAACCCCAGCAGGTCCCACCGCGTGGTTACACCCGAGACCCTCCTACCCCATCTTCGCGGGGGTGCGGGATCTCGGCCCTGGCGCTGCGAGTTTGGGAGGGGGCTTATCCACCCCCCTGCCCTCAGCAGCTCAAGAATCCGATTGGCCAGCTGTTGGCATTCAGCAGCAGCTTGGTAGTTGGGTGGGCAGCAAAGTGTCTTTGTCTTGTTGGAAATGACCATCTGCTCTTTGGCTAGATGGCTGCCTCAAAGGGATCCGCGCTGTGCTGCAGCTGGGTAGAGAGCTTGGGGATAACTTGCAGTTTGAACTGTTGCTCGAAGACTTTTTTCTTCTCGTTCAAGCTCCACAGCTCTAGAGCACAGTCATCGTTGGGGTGCTTGGGCTCCAAAATGAGCTCCAGGCAACGGGGGCCCTCTCCCAAAAGCTGAAAACGGCAGTGCACCGCCTGGATGGCCTGCAGGCGGCGGCGATCCAGAGCACAGGCTATGCGCAACAAGGGACTCAGTTCCAGGACCACTTGGCGATCCCGCTCGTTGGTAAGGCGCTGAAAGTTCTCGTGCTTCTTCTTGGGGGGGGACTTGCGATGGTAGCGGGCTAGGTTGGCGATCACCTCCACCTCTTCCTCGTTAAAGCCCAAGAGTTCCCCGTAGCGGATGAGGTAGTAGGAGTGTTTGTGGTGGGCGGCATGGCTAATGAAGTGGCCGCAGTTGTGCAGCATGGCCGCCGCCCAGAGAAGGGCTCGCTCGCGAGAGCCCCAGGAGTGCAGGATGCCGCGGGTTTGATCGAAGAGGCTGAGGGCAAACTCCGCCACTCGCTCGGCGTAGGGGATCTCCACCTGGTATTTTTCCGCCAGCTTGAGGACGCTGCGCCGCCGCACCGAGCTGTGGTAGCGCAGCCGATCTTCAATTAACCCCTGGCTGATCATCCAATCTACGATCAGCCCTTCCCGCAGGGCCCGCTCACAAAACTGGATCTTCTCCACCCCCAGCAGGGTCATCACCTCCTCCAAGATGACTGCCCCCGCTAGGATGATTTCTCCCCGCCTCTCCCCAAGACCAGGTAGCTTTTGCCGTTCGGCTACGGTGAGAGAGCGCAGCTCTTTGACATAGCCCCGCAGGGCTTCCAGGCTAAACTTGTACCCCTGCAGGCGAGTGGGGACAGCACCCAAGCGACGGCGGGCATCCAACTGGGCCAGGCACTCGATGGTGCCAGAGGTGCCCACCAAGGGCAGGGATCCCTGCTGCTGTGAGGCTGCAACGATGCGCCTCATCTGCTCGATGGGAGCTTCCAGCATGCCGCGGATGTGTTGCCGCAGGGCTTGCAACTCGGCAGCAGTAGGCGGATCGTGGTGCAAAAACGCTTGGGTCAGGCGCACCGCTCCCACCTTGATGCTGCGCAGGAACTCGGGCTCTTGGCCGTTGCCCAGAATCAGCTCGGTGGAGCCGCCGCCGATATCCACCACTGCGTGCAGCCGGTTGTGGAACTCCATGGCCGAGAGTACCCCCAGGTAGATGCGGCGGGCTTCCTCCTGGCCCGAGATCAACTCCACCCGCAGGCCCAGCTCCTGTTCTATCCGCTTTAAAAATTCCAGCCCGTTGGGGGCTTCGCGCACGGCACTAGTAGCCACCGCAACAATGTCCTGCACCTGAAAGCTTTCGGCAAGGCGGCAAAACCGCTCCAGAGCCAACCGCGCCCGTTCCATGGCTGCAGGCGTCAGGGCGCCCGTCTGGCTGCAAAACTCTCCCAGGCGGACGGTGGCTTTTTCGCGGGAGATGATGGTGAAGCTGGGGATGTGGGGGTTGATGCGCACCACCACCATGTGTAGGGAGTTGCTGCCCACATCGATGGCGGCGATAACGGGAGCACCTCCAGAAAGGGAGAGCGGTTGCGGTTCAGAGGCAGCAGAGCGTGCAACAAGGTTGGCGGGCGAGGAGACCATGATAAAGGCAGGGGTTGCAGCACCTCAATAATAATACCGCGCGCTTTTGCCCCTTTTTCTTGGCTAAGCTTGAGGGGCCTCTCAACCCAGCAGTATCTCGACTGCCCTTGCCTCAGCCTAAGATAAGAGTACGAATAGTCTTTGTTGTTAAAGCGGGTTCCGATGTCTCAACCAGCCGCGTCGCCTCAGCAGGCCAATAGTACTCTCAAGCTGCTGCGTACTCAGGAGTCTCCCAAGCTGGAGCGCATTCGCCATACCACCTCCCATGTGATGGCCATGGCGGTGCAAAGGCTATTTCCCAAGGCAAAGGTAACCATCGGCCCAACAACGGACTATGGCTTCTACTACGATTTTGACCATCCCGAGCCCTTCACCCCGGAAGATCTAGAGCGCATCAAAAAAGAGATGCAGGCCATCATCAAAAAGGGCTTGCCGGTAATCCGTGAGGAGGTGAGTCGGGAAGAAGCCAGACGCCGCATCGAAGCCCTTGGCGAGCCTTACAAGTTGGAGATCCTAGACAGCATCCCCGAAGGCGAGCCGATCACTATTTATCATCTGGGGGACGAGTGGTGGGATCTCTGTGCCGGCCCCCACGTGGAAAACACTAAGGAGATCAACCCCAAGGCTTTTGACCTGCTCAGCGTAGCTGGCGCCTATTGGCGAGGAGATGCAAGCAGGCCCCAGCTTCAGCGCATCTACGGCACTGCCTGGGAGACGCCAGAGGAGCTGAAGGAATACAAGCGGCGGCTGGAAGAGGCCAAGCGACGGGATCACCGCAAGCTGGGCAAGGAGTTGGGCCTATTCATCTTTTCCGACGAGGTGGGGCCGGGCCTGCCCCTTTGGACTCCCAAAGGAACTACCCTGCGCTGGGTGCTGGAGGATTTTCTCAAGCAGGAGCAGCTCAAGCGGGGCTATCTGCCGGTGGTGACACCCCATATTGCCCGTGTGGATTTGTTCAAGATCTCCGGCCACTGGCAAAAGTATCGGGAAGACATGTTTCCCCTGATGGCGGAAAGCGAGGAAGCACGGGCGGCAGAGCAGGGCTTTGTCATGAAGCCGATGAACTGCCCTTTTCACATCCAAATCTATAAATCGGAGCTGCGCTCCTACCGCGACTTACCACTGCGCTATGCCGAATTCGGCACCGTCTATCGCTACGAACAATCGGGAGAGCTGGGAGGCTTAACCCGCGTTCGCGGCTTCACGGTAGATGATGCCCATTTGTTTGTCCGGCCCGATCAGTTGGAAGAAGAGTTTCTCAAGGTTGTCGATCTCATTCTGGTCGTTTTCGACAAGCTCAAACTCAAGAATTTTCGCGCCCGCCTCAGTTTCCGCGATCCCAAATCCGATAAATATTTGGGATCCCCGGAAGAGTGGGACATGGCCGAGAACGCCATTCGCCGCGCGGTGGAGAAGTTGTCGATGCCCTATTTTGAAGGGATCGGGGAGGCAGCTTTCTACGGGCCGAAGCTGGACTTCATCTTCCGCGACGCGCTGGATCGGGAGTGGCAGTTGGGCACAGTGCAGGTGGACTACCAAAACCCGCAGCGCTTTGATTTGTACTACGTAGCCGAAGACGGCTCCCGGCAGCGGCCGGTGATGATCCACCGCGCTCCCTTTGGCTCGCTGGAGCGGCTCATTGGAATCCTCATTGAAGAATACGCGGGGGATTTTCCCTTCTGGCTAGCGCCAGAACAGGTGCGCATTTTGCCCGTTTCCGACCAGTACCTGGGCTATGCCACCCAGGTGCGGGACCAGCTGCGGGAACAGGGGATCCGCGTCCACATCGATGCCGACAGCGAGCGCCTGCCCAAAAAGATCCGCAACGCCGAGAAGGCCAGGATCCCCTTCATGCTCATTGTGGGAGAAAAAGAACAGGCAACTGGCACAGTGAGCGTGCGCCAGCGCCACGGACAAGACTGGGGATCCCTGACAGTGGCGGAGTTCCTAGCCAAGGTGCAAGCCCTTGACTAGGTGGGGTCCCCGCCGTCGCTGCTTGGAGAACTAGCTAGAGCTGGAGGCTGCCAGAGCCGCCCGCCGCTGCTCCAAGTCTTGGGCCGAGATGCGCCCGTAGGTTACACTGAGCTCCGCCAGCCGCTGGGCCAGCTCTGGTTGCAGCATCTCCTCGCGGTAGCGCCAGGCCCAGTTGTTCTCGGCCCTGCCGGGGAAGTTCATGCGCGCCTCTGCCCCCAGGCCCATCACATCTTGCAGGGGAATGATGGCCAGACTGGCCACGGAGGCAAAGGCGAGGCGGATGAGATCCCAGTGGATGCCCTCCGATCCCTGGCAGCCGAGGTAGCGCAATAGGTTTTGTTTTTCCCACTCCGGGCGTTCTGGGTCATGAAACCAGCCCACCACAGTGTTGTTGTCGTGGGTGCCGGTGTAGACGACGAAGTTGCGCTCGTAGTTGTGGGGCAGGTGGGGATTGTCAGGGCCAGCGCCGAAGGCGAACAGCAGGACTTTCATGCCAGGCAGACCAAATTGATCCCGCAATTGCAACACCTCCGGCGTAATTTCTCCCAGATCTTCGGCAATGAGCGGAACTTCCCCCAACTTCTCGGCCAGCGCCCGAAAGAAATCAGCCCCCGGCCCCTTTTGCCACTCCCCTTCTACGGCTGTTTCCGCCTCGGCAGGGATGGCCCAGTAGCTTTCGAAGCCGCGAAAGTGGTCAATGCGCACATAGTCCACCTGTTTGAGGATGGCCTGGATGCGCCGGATCCACCAGCTATAGCCGCGAGCCTTGAGCACCTCCCAATTGTAGAGGGGATTGCCCCAGCGCTGCCCAGTGGGGCTAAAGTAATCGGGAGGAACGCCGGCTACCCGCAGAGGCCGCCCTTGCTCATCGAGCTGAAACAATTCCCGGCTGGCCCAGACGTCAGCACTGTCGGCAGCAACGTAGATGGGTACGTCGCCAATAAGCTGCACTTGATGCTGGTGGGCATACTCCCTTAGGGATCCCCACTGTTGGGCAAATAGATACTGCCAGAACATCTGGCGGGTTACAGCCTCGGCGTAGCGGTCGCGGGCCTCTTGGAGAGCAAGGGGATCCCGCTGGGCCAGAGCCAGATCCCATTGAGTCCACTCTTGGTTGCCGTATACCTCTTTAAGGGCCATGAACAGGGCGTAGTCCGGCAGCCAATCGGCCTCGGCAGCACAGTAGGCTTGAAAGGCTTCCCAGTCGGCGGCCTTGGCCTTGTCTTTGAAGGTGGCCCAGGCGCGGTGCAGCAGACCCAGCTTGAAGGGGATCACGGTTTCGTAGTCCACCCGCTCGGCCCTTCCCCCCTGAATGGCTGGCCATTGGGGCAGCTCCTGCCAGCTGTTGGGCTCCAGCCAGCCGGCTTTCACCAGCAGCTCCGGGCTAATCAGCAGGGGGTTGCCGGCAATGGCGGAAAAGCTCATGTAGGGGGAGTTGCCCCAGCCAGTGGGTCCCAAAGGCAGCACCTGCCAGAGGCTCTGGCCGCTTTCTACCAAAAAATCCACAAACCGATAAGCCGACGGCCCCAGATCGCCAATGCCAAATGGCCCCGGCAGAGAGGTTGGATGGAGGAGGATGCCACTGAGTCTGCCCATGCGCATGGCTATGCCTTTTTGCCCAACCGGGTATTCCACCGCCTATGCTGTCACTTTTGCAGTTGGATGGAAGTCCCTCCAAGCTAGCTTCTCCAACCTTGGCAGACAGCCCGGTGGCAAGCCTGCACCTCTTCGAGGGTAAACAGGCGGCGAAAGGGGATTCCCCTCTCGCGAAAGCGAGCTTCTGCCCCTTCCTGGCGATCCACCAGGGCTAGGATCCCTTCTGCCCGGTAGCCTGCTGTGCGTACTCGCTCTACGACCTTGAGGGCGGAGCCACCTGTAGTGACGACATCCTCCAAGATCCAGACCCGACTGCCAGCTGGCAGTTCCGGCCCCTCGATCCAGGCCTGGGTGCCGTGCGCCTTGGGCTCTTTGCGGACAATCAGGGCCGCTAGGTTAGCGGGCTGGGCGTAGAGGGAAGCCAAGCTCACCGCCGTCACCAGGGGATCCGCCCCTAGGGTCATCCCGGCAACGGCGGCGGTTTCGGGAGGCAACAGCCGATGGAGCAAGGATCCCACCAGGTAGGCCCCCTGGGGGTGGAGGGTGACGGGCTTGCAGTTGATGTAGTAGGAGCTCTGCTGCCCAGAGGTGAGAGTAAAAGATCCCTCGCGGTAGGCCAGTTGCGCCAGCAAATAGAGCAATTTCTCCCGCGCCTCAGCTGGGGAGAGCTTTAAGGGGGAACACTCCAGTAACAACACGGCAGGGCTCCAAGTGGGTTTACTCCCAAGGGGTGGGGTGCCAGGCAGGACAACAATTTCCGCTGCACCCGTTGCAACAATAGCTGAAGACGATAGCCCAAGGAAGAAGGCCAATCCAATTTGGGAGGGCAGGTCTTTTAGCAACGGAAGGAAAGGAGTAGAGTAGAACAGCAGAGTCTCTAAACCACGAGGATCCCATGACACGAGGCTTTGGACCCTTTGGCAAAATTCAGGAAGCCCTCAAGAAAGCCCAAGAGGTGCGCGACGGCGCCCAAAGACTACAAAAAGAGCTAGAAGAAATGGAGATTGTTGGCGAAGCTGGCAATGGGTTGGTGAAGGTAACGGTCAACGGCAACCAGGAGCCCCTCAAGGTGTCCCTGGATCCCCAGGTCCTCCAGGAGCCGGTGGATGTGGTGGAGGACTTGCTGCTCACGGCAATGGTGAATGCCTATACCCAGTCTGCTGAGACGATGCGCAAGCGCATGGAGGAACTGACAGCGAATATCAGCCTGCCAGGGTTGGGGTTGGGCTGATACTGGCCAGCCTGGCTTTCTATGTACACTCGCCCTTTGGCTCGCCTCATCGAGGAGCTGCAGCGCCTGCCCGGAATTGGCTCCAAAACAGCTCAGCGGCTGGCCTTGCACTTGCTCAACCGGCCCGCTGGCGAGGTCGAGGCCCTGGCCCAAGCCCTGCTGGAAGCCAAACAAACCGTTAAGCACTGCTCTTTGTGCTTCAACTGGTCGGCGGAGGATCCCTGTGAGATCTGCCGTTCGCCCCAGCGGGATCGCCTGCTCTGGTGCGTGGTGGCCGATGTCAGGGATCTCATTGCTGTGGAGCGAACGCGCGAGTTTAAGGGTCTCTACCACGTGTTGGGGGGCCTTATCTCGCCCATCAACGGGATCGGGGCTGAGCAGTTGCGCATCCGCGAACTGGTGGCACGGGTGGCTCGGGAAAAGCCCCAGGAGCTTATCTTTGCCCTCAGCCCCAGTGTGGAGGGGGAGGTCACTATGCACGTGGTTAAAGATTACCTTAGGCCGATTGCCCCCAACCTGCGCCTGACTCGTCTAGCCTTCGGCCTGCCCATGGGATCCGAGTTGGAGTATGCCGATGAAGTGACCCTGGCCCGGGCCTTAGAGGCACGGCAGGAGCTGTAGCAGCAGGCTGGCGGGAACGGTTAACCTGCCGCTGGTCTTAGAGGGGTTCCCCAACCATGAGCAAAGAGCAGGTGAGGCGTTCCAGGAGGCGGGTGGTTGTGTCGCTAAAGGAGAGGCTCCCACTGGGGTGGCGCCGCCGAAAAAAGGGCAACACCACCAGGTCAAACCCTTGCGCCTCTTGCAAGAGCTTTTTGGCGACATCGTCGCTGGCCAAGACCTTTACCTGGACGGGGTAGCCCACGTCTGGCTGTTGGGCCAGAGACAAAAGCTGCGCCTCCAGCCACTGGCGATCGCTTTCGGGGGTACCGCCTGGGCAGATGTGGAGCAAGGTGATCTCCCCCTGGTTGGCGGCAGCCAAGATCTGGGCTAGGCGCACCGCCTGGGCTGACTGCGAGCGAAAGTTTTCCAGCGCCACCAGGATCCGCCGCAGCTTGTGAGGGGGCTGGAGCAAGCGCGCCACGGCAACGGGGCAGTGAGCGGCCCAGAGGACACTATTGATGACACTGCCGAAGAGGCGGGCCCGCAAGCGGGTGGGATCGCTCCAGCCCATGACAATGAGGCTGGCGTTCTGCTCACGGCTGGCGTGGCTGATCCCTTGGGCAACGTGGCTGTCAATGCGGCTGAGGGGGGTAACTTCTACTCCCCAGGCCTGACAAAACTCCACTGCCCGCCGCAGCAGATCCTCGCCGCGCTCCAAGGAGTCCTGCAGCAAGGGGGAGTCCATGTGCAGGTGGCCGGTCGCCACCGTGAGGGGAACCACCCGCCCGCCCTCGTGCTTGGCCAGGAGGCAGGCCATCTCCAGGAGGTTTTCCTCGGTTTCGGGATTGGCCAGGGGCACCACGACCACGTAGGGCTGGGGAGGCGGCGTTACAGAGACCCCTGCCCCAGACGGAAGCCGGCTCTGTTCCTCCTCCCTAGCCATCTGCGTAGCCGCCCGAGTGGTCAAAATTGGACCCAGCGTGGCTGTAACCAGCATTAGCACCACCACGCTGTTGAGCACCTCCGCCTTGAGTAGCCCCACGCGGTACCCCACTAGAGCGGCCGCCAGGGTGGCGGCTACCTGGGGCAGGGAGAGTGACCACATCATTAGCTTTTGCGCCGGGGTGTAGTGGTAGAGCCACTGACAGAGTTGGGCGGCAGCGTATTTGCTCAGGCTTAGCCCCAGCAAGATGCTCAGCATCAGCCAAAGGGAGCTGAGGGTTTGCAGAAAGGCGCGTAGATCAAGCAACAGCCCTATATCCACAAAGAAGACGGGGATGAACAAGATGCTGCCGACAAAGACAATCTTTTCTTTGACAGAGCCCTCCCGCAGCACATCGTTCACGGCTAGCCCCGCCAAGAAGGCGCCGATGATCTTCTCTACCCCAATCCACTGCGCCCCCAGAGCCGCCACAAACAGAGCCAGCAGCACAAACAAAAATTGGTTGCCCTCTTCGCTGCCGGTTACGCGAAAGAACCGCTGCCCCAGCCAGTCCACCCCAAACAGCACCGCAGCCGCATACAGCAGCAGGGATCCCAGCAGCCGCACCAAGCTCCAGAGGGAAAACTCACCGCCGTGGATGCCGACACAGACTGCCAAGACCAGCAGCGAGGCAATGTCGGTAAAGATGGTGCCGCCAATGGTGACCAGCACCGCCTCATTTCTCACCAGGCCATAGCGGCTGACGATGGGGTAGCCCAGGGGGGTGTGGGAGGCAAACAGGGATCCCAATAGAATGGCCGCATTCCAGCCAAAGCCAAATAGCCGCCCAATGGCAGTGCCCACAGTTAGGGGGATGGCAAAGGTCAACACGCCAAAGGTGGCGGAGCGGTTGCGGGTCTGCCGAAATTGCTCCAGGTCAATCTCCAGCCCGGCCACAAACAGCAGGTAGACCACGCCAATATCCGAGAGCAACTGCACCGTCGGCAGCTCTGAGCTCAGCAGGTTCAGTCCCTGCGGCCCTAGGGCGATCCCTGCCGCCAAAAGGCCCACCAACCCCGGTAGGCGCAGCCGCTCAAAGAGCAGCGGCACCACCAGGATCACCCCCAGCAGTAGAGCAAACGAGAGGATAGGCTCCTCTTGCAAAAGTGAGCGTATGGCCTCCATTGGCCAGGCCCTCGAGTGGACACTTTCCTGATTATGGAAGCAACCTGCCCAAATAGCTGCAAGCAGCCCCCCAGCTTGGTCAACCCTCCTCTGGCCAGGAAGGGGCTTGCCAACGGATCCCACCCCTTCTCGGGACTCTCCTAAAGGTGCTCTCAGCAAACCTTAGCTACTGGGGGGCCCCTCCTGGACTTGCAGCGTCAGGGCCAGGATCCAGACACCCCCGCGAAAGAAAGTAGGGTACTCTACAACCACGCGGTGGGACATCCCGTGGCTGCTCGTGGAGGGACTCCAGGATCTCTGTTACAGAAACTGATGGCTTTCCGGCTGCAGCACCACCTCATTGGGCACGGCATTGGCGGGCAGCGTGAGGACAAAGTGAATGGCCTCGGCAGCCGTGGTGGGGCTGAGCATTTTATCCCTTTGCACCTTGAGGCTGATGGGATCCCAGAAGGGTGAGTCGATGCCGCCAAAGTAAAACAGGGTAAAGCGCACCCCAAAGCGCTTTAGCTCATCGGCCATGCATTTGCTAAAGCCGACCACGCCAAATTTGGCAGCACAGTAAGCTGCAGCCATGGCCATAGGGTGACGGCCCAAAATGCCGGGGAAGTTGAGGATGTGGCCGGATTTTTGCTCCCGCATGGCATTGGCTGCCAGTTGGCTGGTGTAGAAGCTGCCCTTGAGGTTAACCGCCAGCATCCGCTCCAGCTCGGCAGGGGTAATTTGCGGGGCAGGCTTGAGGATCCCGGCTCCTGCCAGGTTGATCAACACGTCGATCCGCCCGTGCCTTTGTAGGGTTTGGTTGACAAGGGCCTCCACCTGGGCATAGTCCGTCACATCGGCAGGGATCCCCAGCCCGGAGGCAGCCCCCAGGGACACCGCTTTCTCTGCCAGCGCGCGCAAGGGATCCTCCCGCCGTGCCGCCAGCACCAGATGGGCTCCGGCCTGGGCCAACATAGGCACCAGGGCGCTGCCAATGCCCCCTGTGGCCCCTGTAATGAGAACAACTGCCTGGGACAATGAGGAAGACACGTTACGTTTTTTAAACTCTTCCTCTCATCATACCCAGGGAGTGGCCTTGAGGGGCGATCCAGAGAGTTAAACGCGACGCAGCCGCAGTCGTTGCACCCATTCTTCCCCGAAGCGCAGCCAGTCTGCCATTTTTTCTGGACTCACCCGTTGCTCGTCCCGCCAAACAATAAGCTGCGGCCCGGATCCCTCAGCGCAACAAGGAGGATGCTGCTCCAAGAAGCTAAGAAATCTAGGATGGAAGCGCAGGCGAATCTTGGCCTCATCTTCTCCGCGCAAAAGGTAGCTGCGGGAAAACTTAGGGTGGCCCTCGAAGTTGATATCTTGCATGCCAAAGGCTTTGGCAATGTCATGAAACAGGGGAATATTCGGATGTAGCCGAAAATGAGGTAGCCGTAGATCTTCGCAATAGGCCCAGAAAACAGACTGGCGATGAGTGCTGCGACTCTTGCCGCTACCGCGGGTGTACTTATAGTCAAAGGCACCGATCTCAGTTCCATCGATTAGCCGCTTGGACATTGAGTTGTAGAAACGTCGAGCGTAGCCTCGTTCAAATAGTTCAAAGCCTGCCTGAAGCAAGCGGGAGCGGATCCCTTCGGGTAGCTCCGCTGAAAACGACATGCCCAGGCTCCTGGCCACCTGCTCCAAAGCTTCCCGACGCTTCTTCTCTAGATAGGCGGCAAGCGCCAGAAGGCCGATAACAAAAACCAAGAACAGACCAAAAATAAGCCATTCCATTCCAAACCCTCCCTCCAACCTCTAGACTTCGGCCCCAGAATACCAAAAAAAGGGATCCCTCCAGCAAAGGAAGGGATCCCGTTCAAAAGCCGTGGCCAAGAACTAATGCTTCAAATGAGAACCTCGATCAGGCGTCGAAATAGAGCGCGAACTCGTAGGGGTGAGGCCGCAGGTTGATGGGGTTGATCTCGTTGTCAATCTTGTACTCGATGTAGGTTTCGATGAGATCCTCAGTAAAGACACCTCCCTCCAGTAGGAAGTCGTGATCCTTCTGCAGGTTTTCCAAAGCATCCAGCAGGGATCCGGGCGTGGAGGGGATCTTGGCCAGCTCGTCCGGCTCCAGATCGTAGATATCTTTGTCAAGGGGCTCGCCGGGATGGATCTTGTTCTTGATCCCGTCCAGCCCCGCCATCAACATGGCCGAGAAGGCAATGTAGGGGTTGCAGGTGGCATCGGGGCAGCGGAACTCCAGCCGCTTGGCCTTGGGATTTTTGCCTGTAACTGGAATGCGAATGGCTGCGGAGCGGTTGCCCTGCGAGTAGGCCAAGTTGACCGGCGCCTCAAACCCAGGCACTAGGCGCTTGTAGGAGTTGGTGGTGGGGTTGGTAAAGGCTAGGATGGCTGGGGCATGCTTGAGCAGGCCGCCAATGTAGTAGAGAGCCGTTTCGCTGAGATCGGCGTAGTTGCCTTCTTGGTAAAACAAGGGCTGGCCGTCTTTCCAGAGGGACTGGTGCGTGTGCATGCCGCTGCCGTTGTCATTGAAGAGGGGCTTGGGCATGAACGTCACCGTCTTGCCGTGCTTGCGGGCCACGTTCCGGATCACGTACTTGTAAATCATCATGTAGTCGGCAGCCGTGATTAGATCGGCAAAGCGGTAGCCCAGCTCCCCTTGCCCGCCGGTGGCCACCTCGTGGTGGTGCTTTTCGATAGGCACCCCTAGCTTGGCCATTGTCAACAGCATCTCGGTACGAAGATCCTGGTGGGCATCGGTGGGCGGCACAGGGAAATAGCCCTCTTTGTAGCGCGGCTTGTAGCCCAGGTTGCCCCCTTTTTCCTCCCGGCCCGAGTTCCAGCGGCCCTCGATGGAATCGACAAAGTAGTAGCCGGCGTTTTGGGTCTGGTCAAACCGTACATCTTCAAAGATGAAAAACTCTGCTTCAGGCCCGAAGTAAGCCGTATCGGCAATGCCGGTAGACTGCAGATAGGCCACAGCCCGCGCTGCTAGGCTTCGCGGACAACGGCTGTAGGGCTGGCCGGTGCGCGGTTCAATAATGTTACAGATAAGGCTGAGGGTGGGCACTTGAAAAAACGGGTCGATCCAGGCTGTTTTGGGATCCGGCACCATGTACATGTCCGACTCGTTGATGGATTTCCAGCCTCGGATGCTGGATCCATCAAAAGGCAGCCCTTCGCTAAAAACTTCTTCCGTCAGCATCGAAGAGTGGACGGAGATATGCTGCCAGGTGCCAAAGAGATCCACAAACTTGAGATCCACCATCTGGACATTGTTGTCCTGGATCATCTGGAGCACTTCTTGGGGGGTGGATGCCATCGCTCTCTCCTAACTTGGGTTGCCGTTGAGACTAGGGGTGGGATCCCAGCCGATGATCCCCATGCTTTGACCCAGACAGGCCAAAAGCGCTCACCCATCCTAGAAAGGCCGACACCAGTTTTTTGTATTTTCTGATACGAAACTGGCCTGCCTCCGGCCTTCTCTCCACTAAATGGAACCCCTGCGGTAAGGCTACTTGCAAGGGGAAGAGGCCTAGGCCAACTGGCAAGCTACACCGGTGTTCCCGGACAGGCCAATGCCCTGGCCGAGAGCGAAAATAGGACTGGGAGCCCCAACCTCGCTGAGGTTGCGGAGTCGTGTTAGGCTAAAGCGTAGTCATTATGAGTTTGACTTAGAGAGCTGCAGAAGGGGAGAGAGAGGATGACGGAGCAAAGTCAGGTTGAGAATGTGGTCATTATTGGCTCTGGGCCCGCTGGCTTGACCGCGGCCATCTATGCCGGCCGGGCCAAGCTGAAGCCAGTTGTGTTCGAGGGGTTTCAGATGGGGGGGATCCCGGGTGGGCAACTGATGACCACCACCGAGGTGGAAAACTTTCCGGGCTTTCCCGAGGGCATCAGCGGCCCCCAGCTGATGAAAAACATGCGCGCTCAAGCGCAGCGGTGGGGGGCAAAGCTCTACCCCGAGGATGTTACCTTTGTGGATCTCAGCCAGCGGCCTTTCGTGGTCCGCTCTGATGAGCGAGAAGTGCGCACCCACAGCCTAATCATCGCCACCGGGGCCACGGCCAAGCGCCTACACCTGCCCGGAGAGGAGATCTACTGGAACCGCGGCATGTCCGCCTGTGCTGTCTGCGATGGGGCCATGCCCATGTTCAGGGGGGTGGAGCTGGTGGTCATTGGCGGCGGCGACACCGCCTGCGAGGAAGCTACCTATTTGACCAAGTTTGGATCCCATGTCCACATGCTGGTGCGCAGTGGCAAAATGCGGGCCAGCAAGGCCATGCAAGACCGAGTCCTCAACCACCCCAAGATTACCGTGCACTGGTACACGGAGGCGGTGGAAGTCCTGGGTGACGGCCAGCGCCTGACGGGGGTGAAGGTGCGCAACAACCAGACGGGCGAGATCCGGGAGATGGCAGTAGGGGGGGTATTTTACGCCATCGGCCACAAACCCAACACCGACCTGTTCAAAGGGCAACTGGAACTGGATGAAGTGGGCTATATTGTCACCCGCCCCGGATCGGTAGCCACCAGCGTAGAGGGGGTATTTGCCGCTGGGGATGTGCAGGATCACGAGTTTCGCCAGGCCATCACCGCGGCGGGCAGCGGCTGTATGGCGGCCATGCTGGCGGAGCGCTGGCTCTCGGAACACGGCTTAGCCCAAGAGTATCACGTCGTCCCTCAGAGCCATCCTGAGCCCAGCCCTGCCACGGCTCCTCCCGAGGCGGAGTTGCCCGGGGAAGCTGCGGTGGCGGAGAACGGCCACGAGGATCTGGATTTCAGTAAGACCTGCCATGAAGGGAGCTATGCCCTGCGGCGGCTCTACCACGAAAGCGATCGCCTGCTGATGGTCAAGTACACTGCTCCCACCTGTGCCCCTTGTCATGCCCTCAGGCCAATCCTGAACAAAGTCATCGAAGAGTTTGCCGACAAGCTGCACGTGGTGGAGATCGACATCGAGAAGGATCCGGAGATTGCTGAAGCCGGCGGGGTCACCTGCACGCCGACGGTGCAGTTTTTTAAAAACAAGGAGCTGGTGGCGCAGGTGGTGGGCGTTAAGCCCAAATCCTACTATCGGGAGGTGATCCAGGCCAATTTGTCTGAACCAAAATGAGGGAGTCTAGATCCGGCTAGTCGGCAAAGGCGCTGTGGTAGGCAACCTGCAGGGCTGCTAAAGAAACCGACAACAGGGGATCCCCTTCTGCAGTTGTCAAGAGCAAAGGATCGGCAGGGGATCCCACCTGTCCTAGCAGTTGCCACTGGCCGGGGAGCTGGGACTCTATGTAGGCTTCCCAAGGAGAGCGCTGGGCTGGAGCGACAGAAACGAGGATGCGGCTGGATCCCTCGCCAAACAGGGCCTGATCCCAGCGCAGGGATCCGGGAGCCAGAGAGACGCTGGCGCCGCGGCCCCCGCTGAGGCAGGCTTCCGCCAGAGCCACGGCCAGTCCTCCCTCGCTGCAGTCGTGGGCGGAGCGCACCCACCCCTGCCGGATGCCGTGGCGGCAGGCCCTTTGCACGCGCTTTTCCAGTTCCAGATCCACGGGGGCAGGCCGACCTGTGACCGTGTTGTAGATTGCCGCCAAATACTCGCTGCCGCCCAGACTGGTAACAGCCTGGGCTCCCAAGAGGTAGATGAGATCCCCTTCCTGCTGCCACCCCTGGCCACAGACCAACTTCAAGTCTGGAAGGAGACCGACCATGCCGATAACGGGGGTCGGGTAGATGGCCTGGGATCCCTTCTCGTTGTAGAGGGAAACGTTCCCCCCTGTTACCGGTGTCCCTAGGGCACGGCAGGCCTCCCCAATCCCCCGACAGGCCAGGGCCAACTGCCAGTACACCACCGGGTTTTCCGGGTTGCCGAAGTTGAGGTTGTCGGTTACGGCCAAGGGCTCCGCCCCCACGCAGGAGAGGTTGCGGGCGGCTTCGGCCACCGCGGCTTTGGCCCCCTCGTAGGGATCCAAATATACCCAGCGGCCATTGCCATCTAGGGTGGCAGCAATGGCCTTGCGGGCAGCCTGCAGGGGGGGCACCTCGCCCACGCCAAACTTTTGCGAGCGGATGCGGATAACCGCTGCATCTCCCTGCCCCGGCCAAAGGACAGTGTTGTTTTGCACCTGGTGGTCATATTGGCGATAGATCCAGGCTTTGCTGGCCAGGGTGGGGCGGGCCAAAAGCCGCAGCAGCACCTCTTGCCACGTCAGGGTCGCCTGATCGAGGTGGATCCCTTCGCGACTGCAAGGGGGTAGGGTGGCGGGATCCCACTGCCACGCTGCCTGGACGTACTCCGGTGGCTCTGGCAGCAGCGGGCGGACGTAGACGGGGGTCTCTTCGGCCAAGGCCCGCGCCGGCACTTGCACCACGCAGGTTCCGCGGTGCCAGATCTCCACCAGCGGCTCAGCAATGACTTCTCCGGCCACGCTGGCCTGCAGGCCCCAGCGGTGGAAGATCTCCATCACCTCCGCCTCGCGACCTTTTTGCACCACCAGCAGCATCCGCTCCTGGGACTCCGAAAGCAGGTACTCCCAGGCGGCCATGCCGCTTTCCCGCGCCGGCACCCGGTCGAGATCAAAGCGGATCCCTACGCCGCCTTTGGCGGCCATCTCCGCCGTGGAGCAGGTGATCCCGGCCGCTCCCATGTCCTGGGCGGCCACCACGGCTCCTGTGGCAAAGGCCTCCAGGCAGGCCTCGATGAGACATTTGCCCAGAAAGGGATCCCCCACCTGCACCGCCGGCCGATCCTGCTGGGAGTCCTCCTTGAGCTCGGCGCTGGCAAAGCTGGCCCCGCGGATCCCGTCCCGCCCCGTAGGGGCGCCCCCCTACAAGAACGGCGTCCCCCCCCCCCCCGAGGCCCAATTCACCACCCACGCGCGCACCAGCACCCCCAGAACCCAGAACTAGAGCAGGGGGTTGCCACTGTAGCAGGGATCCACGGCCACTTCCCCCCCCACCGTGGGCACCCCCACGCAGTTGCCGTAGTGGGCGATCCCCTCCACCACCCTGGCCATGAGGCGGCGGTTGCGGGGATCCGTCAGCGGCCCAAAGCGCAGGGAGTTGAGCAGGGCAATGGGACGGGCGCCCAGGGTAAAGATATCGCGCAGGATGCCTCCCACGCCGGTGGCCGCTCCCTGGAAGGGCTCAACCGCTGAAGGATGGTTGTGGGATTCAATCTTAAAGGCCAGCCAGTCCCCATCCCCCAAATCCACGACGCCGGCATTTTCCCCCGGCCCCACCACCACCCGCTCGCCTGTGGTGGGAAAGTTTTTCAGCAGAGGGCGAGAGTTCTTGTAGCAGCAGTGCTCCGACCACATCACCCCAAACATGGCCAGCTCGGTGGGGTTGGGATCCCGGCCCAGTTGCTGCTGGATCTGGTGATATTCCTGGGGGGAGAGGCCGTGGAGCGTCAGCTCTTCAGGAGTAGGGGGCATAGGCACCAAGGTTAGGTCAACAAAGCCGGCCCCAAAAGGCGGGCCTGGCGTTCTTCCAGTATGCGACGCAGGCGGGGCCACTGCTGCAGCTGTGGGTCTTGGGCAATGAGCTGCTCTGCTGCCTGACGGGCCAACTGCAGCACCTCTTGGTCATCCATGAGGCTGGCCAGAGCAAAATCGGGCAGCCCCGACTGGCGGGTGCCCATCACCTCCCCAGGGCCGCGGAAGCGCAGATCCATCTCGGCAATGAAAAAGCCATCGTGGGACTGCTCCAGGACTTTTAGCCGGCGCAGGGCCTCTTCGCTTTGGGATCCCGTCATTAAAATGCAGTAGGCCTGGTCGGATCCCCGCCCCACCCGCCCCCGCAGTTGGTGGAGCTGGGAGAGGCCAAAGCGCTCGGCATGCTCCACCAGCATCACCGAGGCGTTGGGCACATCCACCCCCACCTCGACCACCGTGGTGGAAACCAAGATATCCAGCTCCCGCCGGCGGAAAGCTTCTATGACGGCGTCCTTCTCGCTGCTAGTTAGGCGCCCGTGCAGCAGGCCCACCCGGAACTGGGGGAAGACCTTCTCCTGCAGACGCTGGTGCTCTTCAATGGCGGACTTGAGATCCAGCTTCTCGGACTCTTCAATCAAAGGCAGCACCACGTAGGCCTGCCGCCCCTGGGCAATCTCCCGCTCCATCAGCCGCACCACCTGCAGGCGATCCCCCGGTCGAGCCACCACCGTGTGCACCGGCTTGCGCCCCGGGGGCAACTCGTCAATTTGGGTAACATCCAGATCCCCGTGCAGGGCCAGGGTAAGGGTGCGGGGGATGGGGGTGGCCGTCATGGTCAGGACATCGGGGTGATCCCCTTTCTGTTGCAGGGCAGCCCGCTGTTCGACGCCAAAGCGGTGCTGCTCGTCGATAACCACCAAGCCCAGGTTGCGAAACTGCACCGCCGGCTGGATGAGGGCATGGGTGCCAACCACTAGGGGCAGCTCCCCGGTCTGCAACTGCCGCAGGATCTCGCGCCGCTTGGCGGGGGGTGTGGAGCCGGTCAAGAGTTCCACAGGCACTTGCAGTTGGCTGAGCCACTCCACCAGCTTGCGGTAGTGCTGCTCGGCCAAGACCTCCGTGGGAGCCATGAGGGCCGTCTGCCAGCCCGACTGGATGGCCGCCAGCAAAGCCGCCACCGCCACCACAGTTTTGCCGGATCCCACATCCCCCTGCAGCAGGCGGTTCATGGGCAAGGGATCCCGCAGATCCGCCAGGATCTCGTCAATGGCCCGCTGCTGGGCAGCGGTCAGCTGGAAGGGCAGGATTTGGTAGAAGCGGTCCAAGAGCTCTCCTCTAGCTGGCTGGTAGCGGGGGACAGCCTGGGCCTGGGCGCGGTAGCGCTGCCGCCGCTGCAAGAGGCTAAGTTGCAGGTAGAAAAACTCGTCGAACACCAGCCGCCGCCGGGCCTGGGCCAGCAGCTCTTGCGTCTTGGGAAAGTGGATCTGCTGCAGGGCAAGGGGCAAGTCCAACAGCTGCAACTGCCGCTTCAGGGGCTCCGGCAAGGGATCCTCCACCAAGGCAGCTGCCGGCAGGGCGAGCTGGACGGCTTTGCGCACCAGATCGGCGGGGATCCCTTCTGAGAGGGGGTAAACGGGTAGAATCCTGCCCAATCTCTCCGGATCCTCGCCCTCTCCCCCCAGCACCTCCAGTTGGGGGTTGTCCAGCGTCAGGCCCAAGCGGCCCTTTTTCACCAGACCGCTGGCCGCCACCACTGCCCCCTTGGGGTATTGCCGCTCCAGGGCTGCCTGCCAACTGCGCTGGGCAAATTGCCGCCCGCTGTAGAAGCGGCTGAGGGTGACTACGCCGCTTTTGTCGGCAAGCTTGAGGTTGAAGATGGTCAGCAAGGGGTTTTTGGGGCTGGTAAAGCAACTGCAGCTTTTCACCGTCCCCACCAGGGTAACCGTCTCCCCCACCTTGGCCTGGCGGATGAGCACGCGGCGGGAATAGTCCAGGTGATCCCGGGGGAAGTAGTAGAGGGCATCGCGCACAGTGTGCAGGCCCAGTTGCGCCAGTTTCTCCGCCGACTTGGGGCCAATGCCCTTGAGAAATTGCAGCGGCTGCTCCAAGCTAAGGCCCTTGGGCAGGGGCAAAGCAGGGCTGGGTGGAGCAGAGTGGGCTTGTTCTTGCTGGCGCCGCAGCCGCTCCAGCCAGCGGCGGGTTTCCGCCACCAGGTGCTGCCGCTCCGCCAGCTCTAGCTGGGGGTAGAGGCGATAGAGGGATGCCACGTCTTTCCACCGACGTCGCGCTTCCCCATCCAAGATCCAGCCAGCGGGGGGATCCTGGCCAAACACGCTCTGCAAAAATTGGGAGAAGGTCTGCTCTCGCCCCCGCAGGTCGGTAAACCCCACCTCCGCTTCCAGAGAAAGGGCGCGCTGAACCCGCTGTAGATCCACCTGGCTCAAGTTGCTTCTGGGTTGGCTGCCGGTAGTATCCTTTATCCAACTTTAGCCAATGGCAAAGCGTCCTAGGCGCAGCCCCTGAGCCTCAACTCAAAAGGGCCTGCTCTATAGGACAGGCCCCCGGATCCAGAGCAACCTTATTCTTCCAGATGGAAACTAGCTGCGGGCCAGGGCGGATCCCAGCAGCACGGCCATCACTGCTGGCACCAGGGCAATGGCCAGGATGGTGAAAACTTGCGCGTCGGTCATAATCAACTCCTAAAACAAACCCAGTGCTGTAAACCTGCCCCTCACTTTACCCCGGCTGGTGACCAGACCTGGGGCCCAAAAACATTCTTTACAAAGCGGCCTTTGGTTCTGCGCTTAGCCGCTGCGGGATCCCCTGGCCTGTGTTACGATGTTGCTTTGCAACGCTGTTGCGACCGCAGGGTAATTCTGGCCTTTTCTTCTTTGCAACGTTTGCTCTTGGCGTCACCATGGTAGCCGCCCCCCACAGCCTAACCACTCCCCGGGACAACCTGGCCATTTTGGCCGAAACGGATCCCATCGTTTACCGCCTCATCCAGCAAGAGCTTCAGCGCCAGCGGGATCACCTGGAGATGATTGCCAGCGAGAACTTCACCTCGCCGGCCGTCCTGGCGGCGCAGGGCTCGGTGCTTACCAACAAGTATGCGGAGGGGCTACCCGGCAAGCGCTACTACGGCGGCTGCGAATTTATCGACGAGATCGAACAACTGGCCATTGACCGGGCCAAGCAACTGTTTGGGGCAGCCCACGCCAATGTCCAGCCCCACTCCGGCGCCCAGGCCAATTTCGCGGTTTTCTTGGCTCTGCTGCAGCCAGGAGACACGATCATGGGCATGGATCTGGCCCACGGCGGCCACCTCACCCATGGCTCGCCGGTGAATGTCTCCGGCAAGTGGTTCCGCGTGGTGCACTATGGCGTGGATCCGCAGACGGAGCGGATTGATTTTGACCAGGTGCGGGATCTGGCCCTGCAGCACCGGCCTAAGCTGATTATCTGCGGCTACTCCGCCTACCCGCGGACAATTGATTTTGCTGCCTTCCGTGCCATTGCCGACGAGGTGGGGGCCTATCTGATGGCAGACATTGCCCACATCGCCGGCCTGGTGGCCACTGGACACCACCCCAACCCCGTGCCCCTCTGCGATGTGGTAACCACCACCACCCACAAGACGCTGCGGGGGCCGCGCGGGGGGCTGATTCTCACCCGCGACCCGGAATTGGGCAAAAAGCTGGATAAGGCGGTATTCCCCGGCAGCCAAGGGGGGCCTTTGGAGCATGTCATTGCCGGCAAGGCGGTGGCCTTTGGAGAAGCCCTGCAGCCCAGCTTTGCCCAGTACTCCGCCCAGGTCATTGCCAATGCCCAGGCCCTGGCGGCAACGCTGCAGCGGCGGGGCATCCGGCTGGTTTCAGGGGGCACCGACAACCACCTGGTGTTGCTGGATCTGCGCTCGGTCTCGGCAGTGCTGGAGAAAAACGGGGCTGCTGATCCAGTGATGACGGGCAAGCGGGCGGATCGCCTGATGGAAGAGATCCACATTACCGCCAACAAAAACACCATCCCCTTTGACCCGCAGCCGCCCTCTGTGGCCAGCGGCCTGCGCCTGGGATCCCCGGCCTTGACCACCCGCGGTCTGGGTGCGGCAGAATTTGAGGAAATTGGGGAAATTATTGCCGATTGCCTGTTTCAACCGGAGGATCCAGGCGTGCTCGAAGCCTGTCGCCGGCGAGTCGCCGAGCTCTGCCGCCGTTTTCCGCTCTACCCCCACTTGGGATAACCCCCCTCCTCGCTACGGCTTGCCATGCCTTACTTGGTTGCCTTTTTGGCTGCTGCCTGTGTGGTTCTCTGGGCAACCCCGGTGGTGAAGGCGGTTGGAATCCGCAGCGGCCAGTTGGATTTTCCTGACGAGCGCAAGATCCACCGGCAGCCGATGGTGCGCCTAGGGGGGGTCTCTATCTTTTTTGGCAACCTGGTGGCGCTGCTCTTGCTCTGGGGAGCTGGAGCCTTCGCCGGCTTGTCCACCGAGCAGGAGTACGAGATCTGGGGGGTAACCATTGGCGGCGTTTTGTTTTTTTTGATTGGCCTGGCGGATGATCTGTTTCAGTTGTCGCCCTTTTCCCGCCTAGCGATGCAGTTTGGGGTGGCTGCCGCCGCCTGGGGAGTAGGGGTGCGCATTGAGTTCATCAACCTGCCGCGCCTTGGCCTCTGGCCCTTCCCGGTGTGGCTGAGCCTGCTAGTTACCCTGCTATGGCTGGTGGGGATGGCCAACGCCATCAACTTCATGGATGGCCTGGATGGCTTGGCGGCAGGCGTGTCGGGGATCGCAGCAGTCGTGATGCTGATGGTAACGCTGCTGCTGGATCGGCCGGCGGCGGCGATGCTGGCGGCAGCCTTGGCGGGGGCCTGTCTGGGCTTTTTGCGCTACAACTTCAACCCGGCCCAGATCTTCATGGGAGATGGGGGAGCCTACTTTTTGGGCTTTACCCTAGCTGGGATCGGGGTCATTGGGGTGGCCAAGGGGGTGACCACGCTGGCGGTGGCCCTGCCGTTTTTTATTCTGGCCGTGCCGATCCTGGATATGTCTGCCGTCATCCTCAAGCGGCTGGCCAGGGGCAGGTCCCCCTTTCATCCCGACAAGGGCCACTTGCACCATCGCCTGCTCAAAGCCGGCCTGTCGCAGCGGCATTCAGTACTCTTGATCTACGCCATGACCCTCTGGGGGGGATCCCTGGCCTTGGCCTTGGCCGGCCTGCCGGCAGGGGGCACCTACCTGGGCGGCGCCTCGCTGCTGTTGGCGGGAGTAAGCTGGGGGGCCTGGCAACGCCACCGTCAGCGGCAACGGTCTTTGGCTGCTGAAGATACCGAGCTTCAAGCAGCAGATTCAGTGAACTCAAAAAAGGATTAAGCCTGGGTTGTTCCCAGCCGCCCGCCTGCCTAGACTGGAAGGGATCTCCTCTGCCGCCTTGATGATGCGTCCTACACCGGAGCTGGCGGCCCTTTTGCGCCGCACCGCCGATCGCTTGCAGGCCCAGCACTGGGGCTTTTGGGATCGCGAGTACTGCTGGCGGGATAGTACCCGCTGCAATTGCGGCCTGCTGGTGCGAGAAGCCCTGGGCTGGAATCAGCAGCAGCTTAGCCTGCACATCCACCGCGGCACCTGGCGCACCATTGCCCAAACGGCCTACCGCACTGCCAGGGATCCCTGGGAAGCCCAGTGCAAGACCACAGGCCTGCGGCTGGGATACGTGTTTGAAAAAATGGCAGAGCTGGGGTTTGACCGGCCAGAGGACTTTGCCGCCCTGGAAGAGCTCAGCGATCCCGTCATCCGGGCCCGCCTAGCCGCAAAAGGAGTGGAGCCGCTGCGGCAGGACCACGCCCTCCATGTGGCCCTCTACATGCGGGAGCTGGCCGACTGGATTGAGGAGCAACTGCAGGCGCAAGCTCAGCTCAGCCACCTGACTCAACCGCTGCCCAAAGCCAAAGCACCAGAGGTAACCGTCCGTCAGCCGCTGCGCCAGCGGTGAGGTTGCCTACGCCGTTGCCCTGCTATCTGCAGCCCAAGATTAGGGGTGTAGGATCTCAAATAGCTGGGGTGTGGAACCGCGTATCCAGACCTGACTTCCTGCCCACAGGGATCTAG
>NZ_JANSIV010000076.1:5999-15417 GCF_047502705.1 Synechococcus sp. H70.1 | reverse complement strand
AGCTGGGGTGTGGAACCGCGTATCCAGACCTGACTTCCTGCCCACAGGGATCTAGCTGGTTGGGAGTGTGGCCGGCGGATCCCTCAGTTGGATTCTTCCACCATCACCACATGGGTGGGGATCTCAGGGGGCAGGAGCTTGCGGCCTGACAAGAAAGCCAGCTCAATTAGAAAGGCAAACCCTCCCACCTCAGCGCCGCTCTGGGCCACCAACTGAGCGGTGGCGGCAGCAGTGCCCCCGGTGGCGATGACATCATCCACAATCACCACCCGGTCGCCGGGGCGCAGGGCGTGGGCATGGAGTTGCAACTGGTCTTGGCCGTACTCTAGGCTATAGGTTTGGCTAAGCACCGGCGGCGGCAACTTGCCGGGTTTGCGAACCGGGACAAATCCCAACCCCAAATGCTGAGCCAAAGCAGCCCCCAGAATAAACCCCCGCGACTCAATGCCCACCACATAGTCCAGGGATCCCATAGTGGCAGTACCGGCAGCCAACTGTTCAATTGCCGCCCGAAAGCCTGCTGGATCCCGCAGCAGGGGGGTTATGTCGCGAAAGAGGATCCCGGGCTTGGGAAAATCGGGCACTAGGCGAATGAGGGGTCGCAAATCCATGGATTCCCCTGGCTCAGCACTGGCCAGCTCAAAGGCCGCTCCAAGCAACTCATCATAGCCGCTCCAGGTGTCAGCAAATGGGATCCCTTTTGACCGAGCTGGCAGGGCCGGAAAATTTCTATAATTTGGCAAGGCTAGGGGCCGCGGCTTATCTGGTTCTTCTGTTCCTGACTCCGGAGACTTCTCATGCGCTATTACATGGCTATTGACTCCAATCCCTTGGCAAGTTTGCCGCTGGCGCTGTTTGGAGTAGGGAGTGAGTCGGCCTATGTTGACCTGCTCCAGGACAAGCTGATGGTGCGGGTGGGCAACTTGTTCAACGAAACCTTTTCCTTGAGCGAGTTAGGACAAGGGGAGCGCTTCTCCTGGCCCTGGTTCTACGGCCTGGGTGTGCGCACCGACTTCCAGGGGCTGGTGGCCGCGGTAACCAGCACCCAGGGGGTAATTGCCATTCCACTGCTCCAGGAAAAGACCCTCTTCATCCCCTTGCTGGGGCCCCTGGGGCTGCAAGTACCCTGCAAAAAGCTGGTTTTCAGCCTCAAGGATCCGGATACCTTTTTGGCCAACTTCAACCAGGGGCGCCCCAACGGCGGGCCTAAGAATGTGGTTATCGAGTAGCTGGCTATTTGGACGAGGCCAGCCCCCTGGTAACAGGACTGCGCTTGCGGCCCTGGCAGTTGATGGCGCGGCTGGCCGCAGGGGGAGCGCCGGGGGACTGGTACAACCTCTTGTGAAGAGCCCGTCCTGCCTAGGTGAGCAGCGCTGCTCCCCCCTGTCTGCTTCTAGTTGGTTTCCCAACCCCGGCGGTGGAGTCCCCCCAGGCGTAACTTTCCGCCAAGCTGGCGGTAGGTACCCTGTCACCAAAGTTGGCTCTGCGGGGTAGCACCCCCTCCTCAACTCTAAACTAGGGGCAGCCTGGGGCTCCCCCTACCAGGGTTGACACGGCCATCCCGCCAACGCTCGGCCGGTAGCCCTTCTCTAGTCTTGCTCCTCTTCTAGCAGCTCTTCCAGCACCTCGATCCAACGCTCTAGTTCCTCCAACCCTTGCAACACCTCCTCCGGTCTGCTCAAGTCCACCTGGAGCAACTGGGCTGATTCTCCCCAAGTTAAGGATCCGGGCGGGCTAGCTAGCCAATTGAGGTAGCAGGGCAAGAAGGTGCGCGGAGACAGATGATACTGGCGATAGCAGGCCAGGGCCACCAGGCTGGCCAGGCTGGCCTGATGGCTGCTAAAAGGGCGGAGAAACAGCTCCGGCATTCCCACCCAGCGGAACTGGTCTTCCGGCAGCAGCTCCACCGCATCGCCACATAGCTCTTGGCACAGCTTCAGCCACTCTTCGCTGACCCAGTAGGTAGGGCTGGCCTCAGAGGGCGCCAGCAGCGGGGTGTCGCCCCCTGGGATCCCCGAGCGGTAGAGAAGCAGCTCCAGCCGCGCAATCAAGCTCTGGTAAAACACAGCCTGCAGCTGGGCCTCCAGGTGGTAAATCAACAGGGCTTGGGCCAACTGGAGGCTGCTGGAGAGAAAGGTCTCCGGCCCGCTGACGCCATTGCGGAAACGGAGAGGCACCCCCCCTGGTGTGCCTCGCGCCGTCTCAAGCAGGTAGCCTAGCAGCATCTGCTGTAAAAACGCGGTATGCACCCCCACCTCCCAGGAGGGCCGAGTAGCTCCCTGCAACTCCTCTAGCTCCAGCCAAAGTCGGGGCTCCTCAGGCCGGAGCCGCCGGCTGAGGGCTGCAAGGGCTCGCAGTAGGGAGGCAAGGGATTCACCCCCTGGAAGGGGCGTCTCTAGGGGCCAAGGGAAGGAGTCGGTCTCCCCACGGCTTGCTTCCAGTTGGGAGGTAATTTCCGGCAGCCAGGGCTTGGCTTGGGCAGCGCACTCGGGGCAGAACTCCTGCAAAGCAGACCAGACCAGGAAGGTGGCCTCCGCGGCAGTGAGGGGAGGAGCCGCATCTCCCCAAGGGGCATAGAGGTCGCAGGTACGGATGGAACGGCCCAGGGCGCGGCTTTTTAGGCGGTAGTAGCGCTGGAACAGGTCAAAGCGATCGTGGATCCCGTCTAGCAGATGCTCCCAAAAGGTCTGGCCGAGGCCGTGGCGAGCCAGGTACAGATCGGCGGCAGAATCGTAGCCCCGCCACTGGGCCTCCCAGAGGTGGTCGCGGATGAGGATGCTGAGAATAAATCCCCCCAGCTCCGCATGGGCTTCCAGGTGTTGGCCCAACCGCTGGTAGGCCGCCCAGCGGATCTCGGCGCTGGGATGGGTTTGCAGGCTCTGCAGGTGGGTAAGCGTTTCCGCCGACTGGTGTTGCCCCAGGCTCTGGCCAGGGAGGGAGGCGAGGGTGACTTGCCACAACTGCCGCCAGGCCAAGCGTCCAGCCAGGCGCTGCTGGTGGAGCAGGCGCTCCAGAGGCTCCGCCTGTTGATGGCCCCGCTGCTGGAGGAGGCCCCACAAAAACTGGCGAAAGGGACGCAGCAGCGGCTCGACACAGGCAGCAACCAAAAGATCCAAGCGCTGATCCTTTGACTCAAGTGGCAGCTCGGCTGCAGGTTCGTCGGGGGAAACAGCCGGCAGGGACTGCAGCTCCAGAGGGAAAAACAGCAAGTGGCTCTGCAGGGAGATAGCCCGCTCCAGGTCCCTCCAGTTGGGGACTGCCCCTGTCCAGCCGGAGTCAGCTGGGATCCCTTCCCTGTCCCCGGCGAGGTGGGCCGCCAGAGCTTGCGTCAGCTGCGCCAAGACCTGCAGCGCCTTCCCCAGCTCTGGTGGGCTGAGCTGGGCCACTTGCCCCCGGTAGCGCCGGGCAAACTGCTGCACCTGCTCCTCCAGATCATTCCAGCTTGGGGCACCCTCTTGCCCAGAGCTGGCGAAACGCTCAAAAGGGGGTTCAGCCGTAGGAAAGACCACCAGCACCAGCCTCCTAGAGATGGGGGCATCCCCTCTTTGGCTTGTCAGCTAAGCCAACCCAGCAGCAGCTGAGGATTAGGCCTGCACAAGCCAATGTACTTCCTCCAGGATAGGTGTCGGGAGACAATCATTCGTGGAAAAGCTTTCCAGAGGAGGCGACGCTTTTGTTTGCCCAGGTCACTGCTGCTGCTCTACTGGGACTCAAGGCCGTGCGGGTCACGGTGGAGGTGGACGTTGGCGGTGGCTTGCCGCAGATTACCCTGGTGGGGCTGCCCGACACAGCCGTTCAAGAGGCCAAAGAGCGGGTACGGGCAGCCATCAAGAACTCCGGCTTTGCCCTGCCGCAGCGGCGGATCATCGTCAACTTGGCCCCCGCTGATCTGCGCAAAGAGGGCCCCAGCTTTGATCTGCCCATTGCCATCGGCATTCTGGCAGCCGCAGGGGTAATTGAGCGGGAAGCGCTGGCCAACACCCTGATGCTGGGGGAATTGGCCCTGGATGGCACCCTGCGCCCCGTGGCAGGCGTTTTGCCCATTGCCGCCAGTGCCGCCGAGATGGGGATCCGCCGCCTGGTGGTGCCCCAGGAGAATGCTCCGGAAGGAGCCCTGGTGCAAGGGATCCAGGTGTATGGGTTGCCCTCTTTGGCGGCAGTGGTGGGCTGGCTGCAAAGCCCGCAGGGAGTTGAGCCAGTGCGGATCCAGCCGGAGCAGCTGCTAGCAACTGAAACGGAACCCCTACTGGATTTGGCCGACGTGAAGGGGCAGGAACACGCCCGGCGGGCTCTGGAGATTGCGGCGGCCGGCGGGCACAACCTGCTGCTGGTGGGTAGCCCGGGAGCGGGCAAAACCATGCTGGCGCGGCGTCTGCCCGGCATTTTGCCCCGGCTGCAGTGGGAAGAGATGTTGGAAATTACCCGCATCTACTCGGCAGCGGGCCTGCTGCGGCAAAACCTGCACCTGGGACGCCAGACTCCCCTGATTACGCAGCGGCCCTTTCGGGCTCCCCACCACTCGGCCTCGGCGGTGGCGCTGGTGGGTGGTGGCCCCTACCCCAAGCCTGGTGAGATCTCCCTTGCTCACCACGGTGTCCTGTACTTGGACGAACTGACGGAATTCCGCCGCGAGGTCTTGGAGGTGCTGCGCCAGCCTTTGGAAGACGGCAAGGTTACCATCTCCCGCGCCCGCGTTTCTTTAGAGTTTCCCGCCCAAACCACCCTGGTGGCCTCCACCAACCCCTGTCCCTGCGGCTTCTACGGGGATCCCGTCCAGCCCTGCACCTGTACGCCGCAGCAGCGGGAGCGCTACTGGTCCAAGCTCTCCGGCCCGCTGCTGGATCGCATTGATTTGCAGGTGCGGGTCAACCGCCTCAAGCCGGAAGAGATTGTCCGCCTCCAGGGGGGCGAACCCTCCCAAGCGGTGCGGCAGCGGGTGGAACGGGCGCGGCAACGCCAACGGCAGCGCTTCCAGGACGAACCCGGGATCCACTGCAACGCCCAAATGCAACCCCGCCACCTGCGGCAGTGGTGTGTTCTGTCGGATCCCTGCCGTAAGCTCCTAGAGAGTGCCATCCAAAAGCTGGGCCTGTCTGCGCGGGGGAGCGACCGCATCCTCAAGGTGGCCCGCACCATTGCTGACCTGGAGGGCGCCGAGGCCATCGCCCCCACCCACCTTGCCGAGGCGATTCAGTATCGCAGCCTGGATCGCGGGCGGCCCTGAGGCCCAAGCGCTCCGCGCCGGCCCTCACCCCCAGCCCCTCTCTCTGAGGGAGAGGGGAGTGTGTTAAGGGATTGGCTTGCCTTAAGCCAAGGGGAGCGAGGCAGGGGCGGGAGAGATCTGCCCCTGGTGCACGTGAAGGATTTGTGCCCCCTTGAGCCAAGCGGTGTCAAAGGATCCCAGCTGGGTGGTGGTAACCAGAGTTTGCACCCGCTCTTGAATGGCCCCTAAGAGCTGATTTTGGCGGTGCAGATCCAGCTCCGCCAGGACATCATCCAGCAGCAAGAGGGGCGGATCCCCCTTCACCTGCTCAATTAGCTCCAGCTCCGCCAGTTTGAGGGCCAAGACCAAGGTGCGCTGCTGCCCCTGGGAGGCGTAGGTACGGGCGGCAAGGCCATCGATACCCAGTTCCACCTCATCCCGGTGAGGGCCGACCAGGGAAGTACCCAGGGCCTGTTCGGCAGCAGCCTTGGCGCGGATCTCCGCCAAGAATTGGGCCTGAACCGCAGCGGAATCGGCCTGGGGATTCGGCAGGGGCACCTGGGGGCGGTAGGTGAGGCTGAGGGTCTCCCGCTCGCCGCTGATGGTTTGGTGCCAGCGGGCGGCCAGGGGTTCTAGCCGCTGCAACAGCCGGGCGCGACGGCGCATGATGCGGCTGCCAAGGGTGGCTAGCTGGGCGTCCCAGAAGGCCATCTGGGAAGCTCTGTCGCCAGTGGCCCCGCGCAGCGAGGGGCCAGGATCCTTGGGATCCTGCTTCAAGAGAGCATTGCGCTGCTTAAGGATCTGGCGATACTGCTCCAGCAGGTCGGAGTAAAGGGGCTCTAGCTGGAGCAACACCCCGTCTAGCCAATGGCGTCGCGCCTCTGGCCCCCCCCGTACCAGCTCCAGATCCAGGCTGGAGAAGACCACGGCGTTCACCTGCCCCAAAAAGTCAGATTGTCGCCGTAGCACTTGGCCGTTAACCCTCAGGGATCGTCCCCCCTGGCTGCGCAGCTCCATCACCAGCTCGTGGGCCACCCCCAGCCGCTCCACGGTGGCAGCAATCCGCCCCTTCTCTTCCCCCTGCTGCACCAGCTCCCGATCCCGACCAGCCCGCCGCGAGCGCAAGGTGGCCAAAAGCTCCACTGCCTCCAAAAGGTTCGTCTTGCCCTGGGCGTTCTCCCCCACCAGGATGGTCTTGGGCGCCTCGAAGGGGATCCCCTGATCCCGGTAGTTGCGAAAGTGCCACAGGTGCAGAAAACGCAGGTACACAGAGGAATAGCTTGTAGCCCCGCACTCAAGTGCGGGGCGGAAAAGCCCGCCAGCAACTTTAGTTGCCCTCCCCTCCCATGGTATAACGGTCAGCAAAGCTTAGCGTTCCCTTCGCGCCAGCGGGCCGGAGTACTACGGCAAAAGACCCGAGCTGTGCATAGCATGGGAGCGTTGCTCAGCAAAGTAAGCAGTTGCTAAGGGACGGGGTGGGGGCGTCTTGACGATGCCTTTACGAGGCTGTTGGGGGACGGCATCAGAATCCCCAACCTTAGTCGGGGAGGGTCAAGGGGTGCGTTGTGGCTCGGGAGCACGGCCCTTGCCAAGGAGGGCTTTCCCCCTAACCCGGGTGGCCTGGGAACAGGAGCACCTCGCCAGAGCAAGAAAGAGGCCACTCTAGAAACAGGTCAGGTCGGAAATCCCTGTTGGCGCAGGGCTTCGAAGAGGGCGATGGCCACCGCATTGCTGAGGTTAAGGCTGCGCACCGGCCCACTCAAGGGGATGCGCACACTGGGATAGGTTTCCAAGAACACGGGATCCAAGCCCCGGCTTTCGCTGCCAAACACCAGCCAGTCTCCTGGCTGGTAGGCCACTTCGGTATAGAGGGCCTTGCCGCGCACGCTAAAACACCAAAATCTTGCCTCGGGGTGGGCTTGCACCAGGGCCTCCCAAGAGGGGTAGCGATAGAGCTGGACGTACTGCCAGTAGTCGAGCGCCGCCCGCTTGAGATAGCGATCCGAAAGGCGAAACCCCAAGGGCTCCACGAGGTGGAGGGGTGTACGGGTAGCTGCACAGGTGCGGGCGATGTTACCTGTGTTGGCCGGGATCTCCGGAGCTACCAAGACCACGTGGAAAGGCATAAGCCCATCTCACTTGCCACCAAAGCCGCGGCTAGTGCCTCCTTTTTTGCCCCCACCTTTGTCTGGCTTGCGGCTGGACTGCGACCGCCCTCGCCATTGGGGGCCAGCTGCCGGCAGTGGGCCCCGTCCGCCCAGCATGCCTGGGAAGCCGCCCATGCTCATGGAGCGCATCATGTCGCGCATGCGCTGGAAATCGCTCACCAGGCGGCTGACATCCTCCAGCTTGTGGCCAGAGCCCAGGGCCACCCGCCGCTTGCGGCTGACGCTGCGGGCCAAGAGGTCAGGGTTGCGGCGCTCTTCGGGAGTCATGGAATTGATCATGGCCTCGGCCCGCGCCAGTTGCTCTTGGCCTTTCTGCAGTTGCTCGTCGCTAATCCTGCTCATTCCCGGCATCAGCCGCAGCAAGCTGGCCAGGGATCCCATGCGCTTGATGAGGCGCATTTGCTTGAGAAAATCGTTGAAATCAAATTGGGCGGTCATCATCTTTTCCGCCATGGCGGCGGCATCTCCCAGGTCGATTTCCTCCTGGGCTTTTTCCACCAAGCTGAGGATATCCCCCATGCCCAAGATGCGCGAGGCCATGCGATCCGGATAAAAGGGATCCAAGGCCTCCACCTTTTCGCCGACACCGATAAACTTGATGGGTTGGCCGGAAACCTGGCGAATGGACAGGGCTGCCCCGCCGCGGGTATCTCCATCCAGCTTGGTGAGGATGGCGCCGGTGATGCCCAGCCGCTCGTGGAAGGCGCGGGTGAGGTTGGCGGCTTCCTGCCCAATCATGGCGTCCACCACCAGTAGGATCTCGTGGGGCTGCACCGCCGCCTTGATCCGCTCCAGCTCGGCCATCATCTCCAGGTCGATTTGCAGGCGACCGGCGGTATCCAAAATAACGTAGTCGTAGCCCTGTTCCTGCGCAGCTACCACTCCCTGGCGGGCAATCTCGACGGGATCCCTCTTGCCTAGGTCGAAGACCGGGATCTGAATCTGCTGGCCTAGGGTTTTAAGCTGCTCGATGGCGGCTGGCCGGTAGATGTCGCCCGCCACCAGGAGTGGCTTTTTGCCTTGCTTGCGCAAATACAAAGCCAGCTTGGCGCAGGTGGTGGTTTTGCCAGATCCCTGCAAGCCAACCATGAGCACAATGGTGGGGGGTTGCTCTGACTGGGCAAGGGGCACATTGGCCTCCCCCATCACCTTCACCAGCTCGTCGTAGACAATCTTGATGAACTGCTGATCCGGTGTTACCCCCGGGATGACCTCAGCGCCCAGAGCTGTCTGTCGCACATCCTCAATAAACTGCTTCACCACCTGCAAGTTGACATCGGCCTCCAGTAAGGCGCGCCGTACCTCCCGCAGGGCTTCTTGGATGTTGGTTTCGGTGATCCTGTCCTGGCCGCGTAGCTTTCTCCAGGCCAGTTCCAACTTTTCGGCGAGGACCTCAAACATGGGTGCGGTTACCCCGTCAAGGGCTGCTAGGGCATTTCCTACCATAGTCCAGTTAGGGCAGCTGCAGCTTGGGGATCTCTGCTACAGCCGCTCCCCTGGCCCTGGTGACTTTACAAAAGTATGAACTACCCCACCGCCTTACCCAGGTGGGGTTTCCCCACCTGGGCAAGGCTTTTGTCTCTTCCTCTGCCCCAGTGGCTTCAGGGATCCCGTGCACCGAGTCCCTGGTTGCAAAGCGTGGCGCTAGCCATGGTAGAGCTAAGGCATCCAAGACTCACGCGGCGGGTTCCCAGCCCCGGTTGTCACCGTCCCCCTGCCCCTTTCTATCGCAAAACCCCAGGCAGAGCAGACAGGGTAGCGATTCCTCAAGTTCGCCCCCTCCTTGGGGACTGCACCGCACTAAGGACTTCCGTCCCGCTGACGCGAACGGACAGCGCTGGGAGACCAGACCGCCCTTCTGCTCCATTTTGGAGGTCAGCCTCTGGTTGAGGGTTGCAAACCCCACTGACAAGATGTCCCCCTGACGTGAGCAGTCCAGCCTTGCGCTTCTTCTTGGTTACCCCGCTTGCATTAGCGGGATGGACTCCTCTAAGCAAGGCAAGCGTTGTACAGGTAGCAGTGCAAACGGCGAGCAGACAACAAGGCC
>NZ_JANSIV010000076.1:0-5899 GCF_047502705.1 Synechococcus sp. H70.1 | reverse complement strand
AGCAAGGCAAGCGTTGTACAGGTAGCAGTGCAAACGGCGAGCAGACAACAAGGCCCGCTCTTGGGTTTTGTTAGGGTACAGCCGAAAGGTCTGCCGCCTGGTTACCCGTCCAGAACTAAGTCGAGCCTGGAGTATTTCTAACCTTGGTTCGAGTGTTGAGACAACGGTTCAGCAAAGCTATTGAGGAAGGGCCAAGCTCTGGCACGATTCCAACTTGTGGCGGTGCACCTCTAGATACCTCCAGAACTAACCAGGGGGTGCTCTCCATCCCCACCCGGGTGGGGAAGTCCGCACGTCTAGTGAAGTTAAGTAACAATAGAAGGCGTTGCTTGCCGATTTCCCATGGTCAGTGTCGCCTCCCCTTCCTATAGCCTTGCCGACTGGCGGTTGGGCTACCGCTCTCTGCGCCAGGAGTACACCTACTGGGTAACAGAGATCGAGGGGCAGATCCCTCCAAGACTTCAGGGAACCCTGTTTCGCAACGGACCAGGCAAGCTGGAAGCAGGATCCCAGCGCTACGGCCATCCCTTCGATGGCGACGGCATGGTCTGTGCCATCACCTTGGTGGATGGGCGGGTGCATTTCCGCAACCGGTTTGTGCGCACGCCGGAGTTTGAGGCAGAGGAGAAAGCTGGTCGAGTTCTCTACCGCGGCGTGTTTGGTACCCAGAAGCCAGGGGGCTGGTGGGCCAATTTTCTCGACTTGCGCTTCAAAAATCCTGCCAACACTAACGTCATTTACCACGGCGGCAAGCTGCTCGCCCTTTGGGAAGCCAGAGCCCCCTACCGCTTGAACCCGGCCAGCTTGGCTACCGAGGGGATTGAAACCTTTAGCGGTGCCCTTGCTCCCCATCAGCCGTTTACAGCCCATCCCCGCCGCAATCCAGAAACAGGAGATCTCCTAGCCTTTGGGGTGCAGACGGGCCCCTCTTCTACGCTGCTGTTTTACCGCATTGATGCCCAAGGGCGGCTGGTGGAAAAGTGGGACTACTGCTTGCCAGGTTTTGCCTTTTTGCACGACTTTGTCTGGACCCCCCGCCACTGGATCTTTTTCCAAAATCCTGTGACCTTCAACCCCTTGCCCTACATGCTGGGTCTGCAGCCAGCTGGCACCTGTCTGACCCTTAAGAAAGAAAAACCCACCCTTATCTGGCTATTTCCCCCCAAGGGAGAACCGCTGCAACTGGAAACGGAGCCGGGGTTTGTCTTTCACTTTGTCAACGGCTACGAGGTGGGGGAGAAGGTTCTGGTCGATGCCGTCCTCTACGAGACCTACCCTGCCCTGGCGCCAGGAGCTGACTACCTACAGATTGACTTTGCCCAGGTGCCGGCGGGCAAGCTGTGGCGGTTTGAGCTGGATCCCAAAGAGGGCAAAGTCAAGCGGGAGCTGCTTCTGGATCGCTCGGTGGAGTTTCCCGCTATCCATCCGGCTCGTATTGGCCAACCCCACCGCTACATCTACGTTGGGGCTACCCATGCTCCCGGCCCCAATGCACCCCTGCAGGCCATTCTCAAGCTGGATACGGCAACAGGTTGCAGCGAGCAATACAGTTTTGCCCCCCGCGGCTTTGTTGGAGAGCCGGTGTTCATCCCCGATCCGGAAAACTCTGCGGAAGAAGCCGGCTGGATTGCAACTGTGGTCTTTGATGCAGCCAGCCAGCGCTCGCAGGTGGTAATCCTAGAAGCTGCTCATCTGGCAGCCGGCCCAGTGGCGCGGATCCCCTTACGGCACCACCTTCCCTATGGCCTTCACGGCAGTTTTACCCCTTGCCTTTGGGCAGATCCAGACAGGGGATAGAGCAACCTGTCCGCGCCAGCAGGCAAGAGGCTATGATGTACTTGCCAGACCGGAAAGCAGGATTCTCCACTGGCGGGAGGCCGTCAAATGTTGGCTTTGAAACCTCCCCCTCATAACCCAGTCCGGGTGCCGAGCCAAAGGACTCCTTGGGAGCAGAGCTAGCGGTTGGCGTTGGCAAGCTGTTGGTCTCAAAGGGTGGGGTAGCCCCTGCCTTTTCCAAGTCGGGTGTTGCTGCCACTTCGGGAGGAAAAACAACGGTGATAAGAAAGCGTCCTTGCCTAGAGCCCATCCCTCCCCCAGGGGAAGTGATGCAGTATCGGGCCATTGGCCTCATTGAGGGTCGGTACATTCCCTCGCCCGAGCGCTTGACGCGGGGGGTTTTGCGCACCTTAGATGGTCTGGACATCAATGCTGTCCTCCTAGGGCGGATGATAAGCCTGGTGCGCAAGCACCTAAAGCCGGAGCGCAACTATCTGTGGGTGGTCTATCCCCGCACCCGCGACAAAGGCCAAAATCTCCATGTCCAGTTGATGGGAGTCTGGGCCCCAGAGGAAATGGGGCAAACCCTCCCCGAGGGATCCTGCCCGACAGTGGTGCCGGACTGGTTTTCCATTCGGGGCGAAGTTGTCTTTCAATCCCAAGAGAGGGGCTTTATCATCGTTAAAATTCGCCGCTCCTCTTCCGTTCCTCCTTTGCCATTTGCCAGCTCCAGTCAACAGCCAGTCGCCAGTCAAGGGGCGCAGCAGAAGGAAGGCTCTGCCGCACTGGCATTACCCCAAGCTTTTAAGTTACGCCTCCTCGGATCCCTGCCAGGCAAAGGAGTAGGTATCTTCTGGGATCTGCAGGTGCGCCGCCGCGGCTCTCAGCTCTACATAGAGTCGGCAACTCCCATCGGTCCTGTGCCCAAAGAGCGGCCACAGCTACAGCCAAAACGTTCAACTTCTCCTTCTAAACTCAAGAAGAAACCTCCCAGGGCCTCAGGGCGTGGGCAACAGCCATTCCCCAATCGACCTAGCCTGCCGCCGGATCCTGCTAGGGCAGCCAAGCCCTTTAAGCCAACTAAGAAGAAGCGTCCATAGCCTTCCTGCCATGACAGAGTCGAACCCTCCTCCCAGCAAAGATGAATTTATCTCCCCTCGCTACCCCTACTGGGGCGAGGTCAAGCCCCAGAACCTGGTTTTTGATGCCAATTTACAGGAATTCAGCAATAAGGTGTCCCTAATTTGTAGCTTGGAGACGGGAGGCAAGATTACCCCAGAAGAAGCCTACCGCCAAATTAAAGAGCTGTGGAAAAAACTCAAAGAAACCAAAAAAGCTATCCTGGACAATCCCCTGTGGAAGGAGCCTCCCCCCGAGGTGCCACAGGAAGAGTGAGCTAGAACCTTTTGCTCTAGCGCCCCCTAGAGGACAGATCCCGTCAAAATCGGGTCTCAAACTCGATGGCAATGGCGTTGTTGCCCTCGAGGTCAGTGCTGGCGCGGGTGAGGGTTTGCTCGTTGAGGCGATAGCGGGCGCTGTAGCGAGTGGGCTGAAAGGGATCCGTCAGGTTGCGCTGCAGCGAGAGGGAAGTGGCGGGCCCCAGATCGCGGGCCACCTCCAGCGCCAGCCCCACTGCGGAGCGGTTGGGGGCGCGGGTATCGAGCTGGGGAAGGGGTCTAATGCGCACCTCGTCCAGACCTAGCGTGTCCCGCAGCGTATCTAACACATCGTTGAGCAAGGTGGTTCCCGCCAGGCTGGCCACTCCCACTTCGGGGTTGAGGCGGACCAAGGCGGTTCCCCCTAGCAGAGCGACGATCTCTTCGGGGGAGCGGCTGGGGCTGCTGGAAAGGGCCAGAACTCCCTTGCGGGGATCCGCTTCGGCCAGTTGGCTGGCCCGGCCGTTGACAGTGGCAAAGATCTCAATGCTCTGCTGGGATCCCGGCAGGTTGCGGGTGTTGTCGAAGGAGGACAGATCTTGGGGAAAGCGGTACACCTCGAAGACTTGGGTCACTAGGTGCAGGTTTAAGAAAGGATCGAAGGGGTTGTCCAGGTCAAAGGTGGCGGTGTTGGGGCGGGAGCGATCCAGGCGAAAAGTGGCAACGGGCAAGCTGACGCGGCCTCGCTCCAGGGCAATGGTGCCCGCCGGACGTAGATCTTGGGGAGTGCCGAACAGGCGCAAGCTGCCGCTGGCGTAGAATTCAAATAGGTTGGGGCGCTGCACGCGGATCCCAGGCCCCAAGACCAGCTCTAGACCGTTGAGCCGCGGCTGCCAGAAGGGATCCGCCGGAGGCGAGTTTGCAGGAGTTGCCGCCGCTTCCTCTTTTCCAGGACGGGGGCTGACATCTACAACCCCTTGGGAAACCTCTAGGCGCCCCTCGAGCAAAGGCCGCAGCAGCAGGCCGCCCACCGTCACCTCTCCCTCCAAGCGGCCGCTGTAGAGGTTGGGCAGGGTAAGCTGGATCCCTTGCAGTTGCAGCGTCAAGGGTGGCGCGGTCTCGTCCCTCTGCAGGGCGCCGCGGGAGTTGACCGGCAAAAAGCCGTTGGCCAACAGGGATCCGCCGCCCAACTGTCCCCGCAGCTCCCGCACCTCCAATTGGTGGAGGTTAAAGACAATTTGGCCGGTCAGGTCGGTGATGGGCTCCGGCAGGGCGGCCAGTTTGAGGATCCCGGAGCTAAGGCTGAGGTTCCCCTGCAGGCTGGGCTCTTGCAAGGTGCCGCGGATGGTTAGCTCCAGTTGGCTTTGGCCGCCTTCCCAGCGCACCTGGTCGGTGAGGAGGTTGATTAGGCGCAGGCCGCCATTCTCAGCTTGCAGGCTGAGGTCGATCTGATCCGCGGCGGCCTGCACCTCCGCAAAGGGCAGGGTGTAGGGCACCAGGCCGGAAAGGCGGACCGGCTCGTCACCGTTGGCCAGCAGGGCGCCCTCCAGGCGCAGTTGTCCCTGGTGGTAGTCGAATTGCCCCCTCACCTCCCGCAGCGGCACCTGGTTGATCTGGGCGTTCACCACCGTCAGGGAGCCGCGGGCATGGGGATCCCGCAGGTTGCCTGCCAGCTCCACCTCCAGGTTGAGATCCCCTTGGAGTTCCAGCCCAGCGGGCAAGAAGCGATCCAGCAAGGCCAGAGGAAATCCTTGAATTTGCAGGGATCCCGACTGTTTCTCCCAGCCCACCTTGCCGGTGAAAAGGGCTTGGCGTTCCCCACTGCGCAACAGCAGCGGCTGCAGCACTACCGCCCCCTCGACTAGGCTGCCGGTGGCGGTGAGGCTTTCGACAGCAAACTCCTCTGCTTGCCAATTCCGGCCCTCCAGGTGAAAGCTGACGCTGGGCCGGTTGAGGCTGCCAGCCAAGCTGACGCTGGCCTGGAATTCTCCCCGCCAGCTAGTGGGCGGCGGAAGGCGGGGATCCATGCGGCTGGCCAGGGTCTCCAGGTGGGCGGCCAGGATCTGGGCGTAGTATTCTAGCTGCTCCCAGAGGGGATGGTTGGGCAGACCAACCGGATCCGTCCGCAGCACCGCGGCAGGGCCCAAAGGTGGCAGCCGAAAACCGCGGCTGGTGATATCGCTCCACTTCCGCCACTTGAAAGTAGAGATGAGATCTTCCAGGCGGCCCCGGCGGGTGCTGATCTGCAGGTCGATCTGGGGAACGGGAACCGCCGAGGTGGGATCCAGAGAGGTCGTCGGCAGCTCCAGGGTGCCGCTGGCGGTGTAGAGGCTCTCAAAGAGCTCCAGTTGGGCTTGGGCAAGGGTCAGACGAGCGGGGCGGGAGTTGTCTCCAGGGTGGTAAGCGAAATCCACTGCGAGGCCCTGCACCTCGAGGTCGCCCAGCCGCAGCCCCTGGACCGCAGCTTGACCTTGAGCAGCGCCACTGGCTAGGTCAAGCGCCACCTCGCCGTCCAGCCTCCCCTGTAAGCTGGCCCAGGGCCCGGCAGCCAACCCTCCCAGCCAAGCCAGTGGTAAGCGGTTTGCCACCACCTGGAGCCTATCTTGCTGTCGTTGGCCGCGCAGTTCCGCCTCGCCCCGCCGCAGCTCGAACTGCAAGGGCCGAAACTGGGGATCCAACTGCAGCGCTAGCCGCTCCCGCGCCCCCGCTAGCTCCACCGCCGTCCCCTGCCTAGACCAGCTAAAGGG
>NZ_JANSIV010000075.1:26445-34490 GCF_047502705.1 Synechococcus sp. H70.1 | reverse complement strand
GCCGGAGGAATACGAGGACGACTTGTTCTAGCTGCCCCAGCAGTTCCTAGAGAGAAGGGATCCCTTCTCCGCTAGCCTGTGTTGCGCATGCCAGCAGCGATGCCGTTGATGGTAAGGAGAGCCCCCCGCAGCAGCTCGGCGCGGCTGTGCTGGCTGGGGTAAAGAGGGGAGTTTTGCTTGCCGCGCAGGCGCTTGAGTAGGGAGATTTGCAGAAAACCCAAGGGCACAATTGAACGGTTGCGCAACTGGATGGAGCGCCTTAGGTAGGGATCATTTTCCAGTAGCTCCCTGTGGCCGGTAATTTTTAGAACCATCTCGCGGGTGCGGTACATTTCCTGGGCAATGAGCTCAAACAGCTCCATCGCCCGCGGCAAACGCTCAGGGGAGCTCATTTCCTGCACGTAGTGGCGGGCAATCTGCAAATCTGCCTTAGCCAGAGTCATCTCCACCTTGGAGATCACCATGCGGAAGAAGGGCCACTCGCGGTAGAGGTGTTGCAGGTGGGTGAGGTGGTGCTCACCTTGGGCTGCGTATTCCTGGAGGGCAGTACCCACTCCATACCAGGCTGGCAGGAGAAAACGGCTTTGGGTCCAGCTAAACACCCACGGAATGGCCCGCAGGGATCTGATATCTTTCGAGTTGCCGCTGCGGCGAGCGGGGCGAGAGCTAATCTGCAGTTGGCTAATCTCTTCGATAGGAGTGACCTCGTGGAAAAACTCGACAAAGCCTTCCTGCTCGTAGACCAGGTTGCGGTACACCTGCCGCGAGCGCTCTGCTAGCGACTCCATTAGGCGCGACCACTCGTGCAGGTCATCGGGGTAGGTGCGCAGCAGGCTGGCCTGGATGACGGCGCTGGTAACGGTTTCTAGGTTAAAAAGGGCTAGATCCTGGAGGGAATACTTCGAGGCCAGCACCTCTCCCTGCTCAGTAATCTTGATGCGGCCCCCCACGCTGCGCCCAGGCTGGGCCAAAATTGCCTCGTAGGCTGGCCCTCCTCCGCGCCCCACTGAGCCACCCCGGCCGTGGAAGATCTGCAACTTCACCCCGTAGGACTCGGCCACTGCTTGCAACCGCTGCTGGGCTTTGTAGATCTCCCAGTTGCTGCTTAGAAAGCCAGCATCCTTGTTGCTATCCGAGTAGCCCAGCATCACTTCCTGTAAGTTTTCCTGCTGGGCCAAGTACTGGCGATAGAAAGGAATTTCCAACAACTGCCGCAGGACCTCTGGGGCCTGCTTGAGGTCTTCAACGGTCTCAAACAGCGGCACCACCGCCAGGGATCCCCGCCCGCTGATGGGATCATAAAGGCCCACCTCCTTGGCTAGTAGCAGCACCTCCAGCAGATCGCTCAGCTGGCGGCTCATGCTAATTACATAGGTTTGGCACATGGCCGTGCCAAACTCCTGCTGCAGCCGGCGCAGGGTGCGAAAGGTGGCAATCAGCTCCGCCGCCTTCTCAGAAAAGGGGGCTTCTAGAGGGATGAGGGGGCGGCGGGTTTGCAGCTCCTGCAGGAGGAAAGCCGTTTTTTCCGCCTCTGTCATCTCGCTGTAGGGCCGCGGCAAGATCCGCAAGTATTCGAAGATCTCGGTGAGAGCGGCCTCATGGTAGCTGCTGTCTTGGCGGATATCCAGGTGGGCCAAATGGAAGCCAAAGACCTGAACCTGTTGGATGAGGTAGTCCAACTGGCGACAGGAAAGGCCGCTGTTTTTCAAACTTCTTTGGATGAGTTGCAAATCGGCCAAGAACTCCTCGGCGTTGGCGTAGGCGTTGTCCAGAGGGGGCGGGACAGGCAGGCAAGCAGAGTCGGCCAAATGGCGGTTGCGCTCTCGCGTCAGCTCCAGCCGCCGCTGGATGTAGCTAAGCTTGAGCCGGTAGGGCTCCTGACGATACTGCAGCGAAAAGGACTCGTAAACCTCCGGCATAAGGCGGCGATCCTGCTCAAGGGCATCCAGCAACTGGCTGTCCACATCCCCCCAGTGCAAAGAGACGCTCAGGGTTTTGGTGAGCGCCTTCACCGCCTCGATGTACTTGCCCAAAATCAGGTTGCGTTGGTAGCGGGCCGTTTGCCAGGTAACATCGGCAGTGACGGAGGGGTTCCCGTCGCGATCCCCGCCCACCCAGGAGCCAAAGTTGCAAAATCCTGCCGGCGGCGGCTCGACAGTGGGAAAGGACGTTTTCAGGCTGCGCCGGAGGCGCTCGTGCAGCAGAGGGATGGCCTGAAACAGCACCTCCTCAAAGTAGTGCAGAGTGTAGTCGACTTCGTTAAGCACCGTCGGCTTGGTCTGGTGCAATTCGTCGGTGCGCCACCACAGCAAAACCTCCTCTGCCAGTTGTTCTCTCAACATCTGAGCCTGCAGAGGGTCGAATTGCTCTGCCCAGTCCAGTTGGCTAAGCAGGCGGGAGAAGGTCCGTTGTTTTTCGCGGATGGTGTGGCGGACAATCTCGGTGGGGTGGGCGGTAAACACCAGGCGGATGTGCAGCCGCTCCAGCAGGCGGCGCAGCAGGCCAGGCGGTACCCCCTGCGCCCGCAGGTAAGGGAAGAGCCGTTCAAATTTTTCGTTTTCCCGCACGGTGCGCTGTTGGCTGTCCACCATGCGCATATCGGAGTCTTCTGCCCGCTCGTAGTTTTGTTCAACAATGTTGATTAACTGAAAAAACAAGGCAAAGGCGCGCGCTGCTTGAATGGCCTCTTCAAGGCTGAGGTGCTCAACAATTTGGAAGACTTCCGGGATGGGGTATTCTAGAGCCTGCCCTTCAGGAGAACACATGGAGCGCAGCCGCCGCAGCAGATCCACCAAAGGCTGTCCGCACTCCTGCAGGATTACCGCTTCCCAAAGTTCTTCGACCAGTTGCAGGCGCCGGTTCAACAAGGTGTTCCGCAAATTGAGCACCTCGTCCCTAGGGAGAGCCGGGCCCAAGGGATCCCCTTCCGCCAGGAGAGGGGCCTCCTTCAGGCCGTTAGCAGAACTCACTGCCTGCTCTGCAGTCGTCAGGTGGGAGGAAGAGGTCATGGAGGCGGCTCCTAGAACAACCATCCCAATATTAGAGCCTGTTGCTGGAAGCGCAGAGGTAGCCCGCCTCACCCTTAAAGGGGCGCTTTCTTGGCAGCAGGGCCAGGGATCCCTAGAGGCGGCTACGGATAACAAATGAGTAGTTGCTGCCAGGCTCGAGGAGGTAATCCGATTTCTCCAAAAAACGGCGCAAGGGATCGCAAATCAAGGCTCGCCCCACTGAGGGCTCCACTCTCAGGTTCCCACCTCGAAAGTGCCAGCAAAAGTACCAAACCCAACCGTTAGCGCTGACTTCCCCTTCAAGGGCACCCTCCTGCCAGGAGCGGCGGGTAATCTGGACATGGGCAGTGGTCTGAGGTAGCTGGCTCATCCTGGAGTAGGGAGAACCTCTCCCCTATTCTCTACTGCCTGGAGCCATCCCCTCAGGGATCCTGGCCCTGTACCCCCTCGGGTGGAGATCCCGCCAAAGCTGGGCTGGCTCCCAGAATGGCTCAGCAGGGTCTTTCTCAAAGCGGGGGCTCGACCGTGGCCACGATGTCGCGGATGATGGCTTCGGCTTCCTGCCGTCTGTTACTTGCCATCTCCCCCGCTCCAGCTAGGGAAATGCGATGGGCCAGAACCGGCACAAACAACGCTTGCAGGTCTTCTGGGAGGCAAAAGCCCCGTCCCTTTACCAAGGCCCTTGCTCGCGCTGCCCTTGCCAAAGCCAATGCCCCGCGGGTGGAGACCCCAGCCCGCAGCAACTTGGAGGTGCGTGTAGCCTGGACTACCTGGAGAAGATAGTCGGCCAGGGATTCCTCCAGGTACACCTGATCCACTGCCGCCTGAATCTCCCGCAACTCGGCTAGGGAAAGCACTGGCTGGAGAGTTTCTACGGGATCCGCCTGTTGCCGATGCAATAGCAGAGCCCGCTCAACTTCAGGGCTGGGGTAGCCAATTGACAGCCGCACCAAGAACCGATCCAACTGACTTTCTGGCAAGGGATAGGTGCCGTGGTACTCCAAGGGGTTCTGGGTAGCCAGCACCATGAAGGGACGGGGCAGCGGGTAGGTGCACTCGTCCAGCGAAACCTGCTTTTCCGCCATCGCCTCCAGCAGGGCGCTCTGGGTGCGGGGTGAGGTGCGGTTGATCTCGTCAGCTAGGATGACATGGGCAAAAATAGGGCCGGGGCGAAATTCAAACTCCCCTTTTTCTTTGTTGAAAAGGGTAAGGCCGAGAATGTCAGCCGGCAAGAGGTCGCTAGTAAATTGAATCCGCTGAAACTTGGCCCCCAAGCTACGGGCAATGGCCCGCGCCAATGTCGTCTTGCCCACCCCCGGCACATCCTCCAGCAGGACATGGCCTTCTGCCACCAGGGCCGTCACCACTGTCTGCACCACCTGGGACTTGCCCTGGAACACCGATTCGACATTGGCAATGAACTTGCCAATCTGCTGCTGCAAAGTTTGCCATCGCTCCGCCGGGATCCTCCCTCCCGCCGCCAGGGTACCCCCACCTGCCATAAACCCTCCTCCAAGGGGCCTATTCCACCATATAAGCCCGATCCTGCCCCCCGCCCAGAGCAGGATCCCACAAAACTCCGGCGGAAAACCGGAGTATCATAGACCTGATCCCTGCAGCTAAGGATGGGTATTTTGGAACTGTCCTGTAAAAGCGAGTACGCGCTCCTGGCGCTGTTGGAATTGGCCCAGCACTACCGCGATGGGCGGGTGTTGCAGATCAAGGAAATTGCAGCCCATCAGTCCATTCCCGACCGCTACTTGGAGCAATTGCTAGCCACCCTGCGCCGCCAGGGGCTGGTGCGCAGCCAGCGGGGGGCCAAAGGAGGGTACTTTCTAGCGCGGCCACCTTGGCAGATCTCCCTGTTGGACATCATTCAGGCCATTGAGGGAGAAGAGCTCACCCGTCCCCGCGACTGGCCTGGCGGCGATCTCACCCCCGAGCGTCAGGTGCTCCTGCAAGCTTGGCAAGAGGCCCAAGCAGCAGCAGTGGGCATTCTCCAAAAAACCACCCTGCAGGATCTTTGCGACCGGCAGGCCCAACGGCAACAGGCCAGGCTGATGTACTACATCTAAGCTACAGCCAGTAAAGGCCAACGCGGACAGGAAGGGCCGGGATTTTGACTCCATTTTGGGTTATTCTGGAGCGCGATGCTTCTCATTGAATCCCTACTCTGCCCATGACCTTGCGCTCCCCCCGCTCCCCAGCTGCCGAGACCTTTTCTGTAGAAGACTTTGCCCAGGCTCTAGCGGCACAAAGCCTTGACTTCCGACCGGGCCAGGTGGTGCGAGGTCGTATCTTCCAGTACCAGAGCGACGGCATTTGGGTGGATATTGGCGCCAAGTCGCCAGCCTTTTTGCCCCTCAAAGAAGCGGGGATCGGCTCGGAGGAAGACCTGAGCCAGCTGTTTCCCCTCAAAAGCGAGGCCGAGTTTCTTATCCTGAAAGAAGACGCCGCAGGGCAGATCCTCCTCTCGGCACGGCGGCTGCAGCTGAGGCGGCTTTGGGAGGACCTAGCGGAAAAGCAGGCTAGAGGCGAGGTGGTCACGGCGCCGGTGATCGGCATCAACAAAGGTGGGGTGGTGGTAGATGTGCAGGGCCTGCGCGGCTTTATCCCCCGCTCCCATCTTCTCCAACGCGGATCTCTGGAAGAGCTGGTGGGTCAATTGCTCACCGCCAGCTTGCTGGAAGTCAACCCTGCTGCCAAGAAGCTGGTGCTCTCCGAGCGAGTAGCGCGACAAGCAGAGAGCTTGGGGATCTACACCACTGGCCAGGTGGTGCGGGGCAAGGTCAGCGCCCTGAAGCCCTTTGGCGTTTTCGTGGAACTGGAGGAGGGGGGCAGCGGGCTGTTGCCCATCAAGCAGGTCAGCCAAAGCTTTGTTGCCTCTCTCTCCGACTTGTTTCAGCCAGGGCAGCCCATCAAAGCAGTAGTCATTGATGTGGATGAGGCCAAAGGGCGGATAGCGCTCTCCCTGCGGGTGCTGGAAAGATACCCTGGCGAGGCGTTGGAGCAACTGTCTACCCTTATCGAAGAGGCTGAAGAGCGGGCCCGCAAGCTGAAGGGAAGGATTACCCCCGATGGCAAGGTCATCTAGGCTTGCCAGGCAAGTTAGCTGGCCTCTCCGCCAAGCTGGGCCTCCTCCAGGGTGGGAGGGGCTGGCTATCTCCTTAACCAATCCAAAAGGGTTTTCCCCCCCAACCCCAGGCTGAGCAAAATGGAAGTGGTCAGTAGCCCTGCAGCGACGCAGAGCAGGGATCCCAGGCTGCAGAGGATCCCATCTTCTTCCAGGAGGCCGAAGGCGGTGACGAAGACCCCCATCGCAGGCAGGGTGTTGGTGCCGGGCAGGGGAATGATCATGGAAATGCCCATCAGGCCAATCCAGGTGCCTAGCCAGACCTGGCCGAGGCGACTGGTGCAGACTTGTTTCCAACGGGGGCGGGCCACTTGCTCAATGCGCTGCAACCATGGGATCCCAGCCTGCACCCACTTTTGCAATTGCTTCCGTTCAATGGAGGTCCGCAGCACCCACGGCGGCAGCCAGGGAGTGGCTCGCCCTGCCAGCATTTGGAGAGCTAGCAGCAGAATAACCGCGCCAAAGGGAGTGGAATAGCCAGGAGCCGGCAGAGGCAAAGCCGAGGGAAAGGACAGCACCGCCAAAAACAAGCCAAAGCTGCGCTCACCCGCCAGTTTTAGAATCTCTTCAATGCAGATGGCTGCTTCTAGGGATCCCTCTACTTGGAGCTCAGACTGCTCCGGGCTGTCGGCAAGGCCAGCCAAGCGGGCCAGCTCTTGGGATAAACGCGCCATAGGAGGCACAGAGTTGGGGTAGGAAAAGTTGACCAACGCCAGCCTACTGCAAATTCTGGGTTTGTTGGATATCTTGACTCTTGAGGAAGGGGGTGATTTGGGAGAGGGGAAATGAGCGGCCAGGCCCCTGGTAAGCGGTTGGAGAAGGCGGTGGGCAGCCGTGGCCTTGCCCAAGGACCAAAGCGTTTGCTAGCGCAGGGGATGGCTGGGCTGGTGCTGGGATCCCTACTGCTGGGGAGGAGTAGCCCAACCTTTGCTGAAGCCCAACTGGAAGTGGGCACCTCCGCTACCTTGCCTCCCCAGCCAGAGCCGACCTTACCTCCTCCGCCCCAGGGAGTTCGCCAAATCTCCGAGAAAACCGATCCGGAGGAAACTGCCGACATGCCTCTTTCCCTGCTGGCTGAACAGGTGCTAGAGGCAGTTTGCGAAGGGCAAATTGATGCCCGACGAGCCTTGACCCTCATGCCGGATCTGAGCAAGTCCCACATCCTTGCTGCCTGTCCAAAGCAGCTGTCCCCCAGAAGCTGAAAAGGGAAACCAAGCCAAGCCTAAACGGGAAAAGGGAGGGGAATTTTGCCCTGTCTAAGAGGTCATTTGCTCGCCGGATGCTGCCGAGCACTGGGAACAACTTACCCACAAACAGCGCCACTGCTTTGCGCCCCATAGCCCAGATTTCCCCTGCCGACGACCAGCCCGTTTTACAACTGGGCTAGCTAATTGGGGTGGAGAGCCAGCTACGCCTATTGCCCAGGCTAGCTAGCGTAAATTCTAGAGTGGCCCCCTTCCCTTCAAAAGTCCAAACCTTGCTTTCAAAGCGAGCAAAGCTCTGTGTTCTGGAAAACAGACAAGTGTCACACCAGCAAGCAATAATGAGGGCAAGCACAAGGAGTTCGACGGAGCCAAGTCTTATGAAGCCGGGTCCTATAAACTCCCAGCAAGCGCGTTCATTTATCGCCTAGAGTTCCGTTGTTTCTTATTATCTTCCACTTGCTATCGGCTTGCTCAGGGTACATTCGACTGCGAAGTAGTCTTCCAGCCACTGCTGCCTTTGCCAAAACAGATCAAGCTTTATTATGACGTAAGAGGAGCTAGAACCATAACTGAAACTCCAACAGATTCCGATGGATATGAGATGACTTATCACTACGTCACTCTCACAACTCCTCAAGTAGCAATAATAGCTTGGGAAGCTTACAGTGAGGCCGAGGCTCAGCAACTGGCAGAAAAGAT
>NZ_JANSIV010000075.1:8624-26345 GCF_047502705.1 Synechococcus sp. H70.1 | reverse complement strand
TTTTTTCAGTAGAGGTGGAGTTGCACTCGGGAGAGACTTTGTTGCGCCTGAGTTTTGGTTCTGATGGTAGTAAGGCAATGGTGGAAGCGGAACAATTGGGCCATCTTTTGGGGTGTCCGGTAAAGCTGCCGGAGGCAACGCCTTAGGCTCAACCTATCCTGATAGCTCCTTCCAGCCAACAAGGGAAGGCAAGGTTGGCCAAAGCTGAGACAATAACACCTGTCCACGCGCTCAAAGGGATCCCCTGTGCTGCCGCGGGCTGCTCTGTGGATTTTGGGGTTGGGCCTGCTTCTGCGCTGCTGGGTGGCTGCTCTGTTGCCGCCGGGCTTTGACGAAGCCTACTACTACCTCTACACTCGCCATCTGGACTGGAGCTATTTTGACCATCCACCGCTGGTGGCCTGGACCACAGGCCTGGGACCTCTTCTGACGGGGCAGGTGTCGGCTTTTTCAATTCGATTGGGATCCCTGCTGGTTTACAGCGGCTCTTCCCTATTGCTTTACCTCACGGCGGCGCGGCTTTTTTCGCTGCAGGCGGGGCTGATTGCTCTAGCAACCATCAGCATCGCGCCCATTTTCTGGATTGGGTTTGGGGTGCTGACCCTGCCGGATAGCCCGCTGATGCTTTTTACGGCAGCAACCCTGTGGGTGGCTGCCCAGGAGTTTTTTCCAGCTCCCTTGGCGGAGGGGAAATTGGGAGCCTATGGGGCAGCTCGCTACCGACCGGGGCCGCGGCTAGCCCTGATGGGGCTATTGGTGGGGCTGGCCTGCCTGGGCAAATACCACGGCCTGGCGGTGGGGTTTGGCCTGGTGCTCTTTTGTCTGCTCAGCTCAGCCCACCGCTGCGCCCTCCGGTCGGGATGGGCGCTCTTGGCAGTGCTGGGGTTCTTGGCGGCCTTCAGCCCGGTGCTGATCTGGAACGCCCAGCAGGATTGGGTCTCCTTTCGCTTCCAGGGGGGGCGAGCGGTGCCGGAGACTGGCTACCGCCTGCAGGATCTGGGGCTGACGGTGCTGGCGGAAATTTTTTATCTTTTCCCAACCTTGGGGATCCCTTTGCTGGGGCTGAGCTTGGCTGAGGGCGGGCGGGTGGGGTTGGCGCTTTTTCAGGGAAGACGCCTCACGGATCGAGAGCTGAAGCATCTTTTGATCTTGGCCTGTGGGCTGCCGCTGGTGCTGGCTTTTACCTTGATGGGGGGCTATCGGCCCATTTTGCCCACCTGGCCGATGCCGGGGTTCTGGGTGCTGAGCTTGCTTTTGGGATCCCGCTGGGAAAGGTGGCCGGAGGCAAGGCGGCTCTTGGCAGGAACGGCGGTGGCGGTGAGCCTGTTGGTGGGGGTGGGGCTGGCCCATGTGCGCTACGGGCTGCTGCAAGCGCCTGGCGGTCTGGGCCTGTGGCCGGTGGAACGGGATCCCTCGACTCAGTTGATTGACATCGAACAGTTGCGGCGGCCATTTCAGGCGGATCCCCGCTTGGCCCAGGCTCTGGCGGAGGCGGATTTCATTTTCACGAACGCTTACTTTTTGGGCGGCCAGATTGGCATGGCCTTGGCACCGCTGACGGAGAAGCCCATCACTTGCCTGGATGAGGATCTGCGCGGCTTTGCCTTTTGGTCACAACCTGAAGAGTGGCTGGGGCAGGATGGCCTGCTGATTACCTCCAAACTGTTTCAGCCAAGAGCAGGGATCCCGGCCGCCTACGGCACCTACTTTGAACAAATTGAGCCAGTGGCAGAGATTCCCCTGCGGCGGGCGGGGGCAGTGGCCCAAACCTTTCAGGTGTACCTGGCTCGGCGGATGCGCCAACCCTATCCTCGTCCCTACTCCCGCCGGCGCTGAGGGCTACGGCTTTTTCTGCCCACTAACGCACCCCCCCAGGAACTGCCAAGGGCAGATGGGCCGAGCTTCTGGGCTTGGCTAGCCTAATAGTCTATTGCTTCAAAAGTTGGCGAGGAACTCATGCAGACCATCATCATGACGGTGGGCACCTCTCTGCTTACCAACCTAGACAAAGACCTGCAGCCGCAGCGCCCTTGGGTCGGCCAAAAAACCATCGGCGATCCAGAACGGGCCTTGGCCTGGATGAAAAAAACAGACTTGGAACTAATCAGCGCCGAAACCAACACCTACTACCGGCTGGATCCCACTCCGCAGGATGTCTTGATTTTGCTGTACTCCGAAACCCCTGAAGGACTGGAGTGTGCCCAGATTTTGCAGCTCTTTTTTGAAAAAGCGCTGGGCCAGCAGCAGGTTTCCCTGCTGCCCCTCCCCGGCATCAACTACGAGCTAGAGGGATCCTCGCTGGAGCGGATGGCCAAGCTGTTGCAACAGTTGGCCGAGAGCGCCAAGGGGATCGTCACCTTTGCCGCCACCGGGGGGTTTAAAGCCCAGGCCATGGTCATGGCCGTGGTGGGCAGCCAATTGGGGATCCCGGTTTGCTACATCCACGAGCAATACAAATCTTTGGTGTATTTGCCCTATCTGCAACCGCAAGTTCAGCCGCGGATCCCGCGGGCAAGCTTGCCGGATTCTGGTCGAGATCGCTCCCAGGTCATCCAATTGCGCAGCGACAGCAGCCATCACCGTCCTCGCAGTTGGGTCAAGGTGGAAAAACTCCTGCGCGACCTGCCCTGGGTAGATCTGGTTCGCTACGACCCAAGCGCCTACGCTGCCCCCAAAAACGGCGTCAAGGCCGCCAACCGCAAAACCGCAGACGGCCGCCACATTTTGTGGATCCATCTCCACGAAAGCCAGGACACCCACCTTGCCGTTAGGGTAGAGACCACCGGCTATACTCCCGAACACCTAGAGCAGGCCGCTGCCGAGCTGCGGGAGCGCCTCGGTCGCCTCCTCTAGCTTTTGCTCAACTGCTGGGCCACGAGTTGCACGATGGCCTGAGCCGCACCCGGCTTGCCCCCCAGACGCCGCAATTCCGCCTGCATCTGTTGACGCCGCTCGGGATCAGTCAACAGGGCCCGCATCTGTTCGGCTACCTGGGCCGGGCGCAAGTGTCCTCGCAGCTCCGGCACCACCTCACGTCCTGCCCAGAGGTTTGGCCAAGCCAGGTAACCCAGCCACCGCAGGGCAATTCTGTTGATAAGGCGGGCCAGCCAGGGGCCCAGACCGGGCAGGCGAGCCAACAGGCCAGGGATCCCACCCCAGGCACGCATCGCCTCCAGCTTGTTGGTGGGGATCGCCACCACCATTGGCACCCCCAAGTAAGCCAGCTCGGCAGTGTTGGCGCCGACTGTAGTTAGACACAGGTCGCAATTGGCCAGCACCGAATAGGCGGGGAAGCTGGTCCACAGGTGTACCGTGGTGCCAAAGGGGGTGACGAAGTGGGATCCCAGATTGGTTTGCTCCAGAGTGGCCGAGGTGCCGTAAATCACGGCCATATCGGGGTTGAGCTTGGGATGGGCATAGGCCGCCAGCGATTGTGGCGTCTGGCCGGGAGCCACTGGGATGACGAAGCGGACGTTGGGCAGCAACTGGCGCAACTCATCCGCCACCGCCAGCACCAGCGGCACCCCCAGGGAGAGCTTGGCCGGCTTGGAGCCGGGGAGCAGCCCCACCTGGTAGTGGGTGCGGTTGCTCTCGCTAAGACGTTGCCAGCCGCGCGGCAGCAAAGCTTCGTCGGCGGAGCAGTTCTCCACCTTTGCTGGCGCCGTTTGCTCCTCGAGGGGATCGGAGGAGAGGTGGCCCATTTGCGTCAGAGAGGAAAACCCGGACATGGCCTGAGGGGTAGAAGGCTGGGCGGGAAGGGAGCGGCTGCTGAGCCAGCCGGCAAGGGGCACGCCCGGCAAGTAGACAGCACTGGCCACGCCATCGGCCATCAGATCCCCGACCACGTGCATTTTGGCAGCCCAGCAGTGGCCTAGGAGGCGTCCCCCGTCGTAGCGGCGTTTGATCTCCTCTGTGCGCACAGCAAAAGCGTCTACCCAGGGTTGCCAGCGGGGTCGCTGCTCCGCATACACCACCAGGCGGTAGCGCAGACGACGGGCAATCCAGACGGCAAAAAACTGATCCCCTCCTAGAAACAGCACCACCCCCCGCTTGGCCCAATCCCAGGCTTCTTCGGTCTGACCCGTGAGCAGAAAAGCCAGAAAAAAATCCGGATCCTGCACCCGATCGACCTGGATAAATTCCTCCGCTATCTTCATCTCTTGTCCAGAGGCATGCGGACAAGGAGAGAGCACCAGAGAAAGACGGGCCTGGGGCAGTTGCTGGCGCAATTCTAGGACGACTGGCCGCACCCAGGTAAGCAGCTCGCCGGGACCGTTGGAGAGGATGAGAATGTCGTAGAGAGGCTGGCCGCCGTTCACTGAGACGCTCAGGGGGCAAGAACTTTGCCGCTATTGTACAGTTTGCCTTTGGGCGCCAGGAGGCTAGCGGGATCTTGCCCTACTGCGAGGGAGCTTCGCCAGCCCTTTCCCTTGCCCAGGGTTTGTCCAACTGACTTTGCAACCACCCTTGGATATCCCGCAAACTTTCTGGGGAAACCTCGTGACCCATTGCGTACTCGCGATAGGTCAAGCTTAGGGGCAAAGAGGTAAAGTAGTCGCGGATCTGGCGGCCAAAAGCCACCGGCAAGACGGCATCGGCGGTGCCGTGAACCACCAGGATACTGAGGTGCTGCAGCCGGGCGGGCTCTACCGCCTCAGCTAGGATCTCTGGCGAAAGGCGACCGCTAATTGCCACCACCCCGGCCAGCTTTTCAGGCTGGGTGAGAGCCAGATACAAGCTCATAATTGCCCCCTGGCTAAACCCCAGCAAGTACACCTGCGCCGGATCCAAACCCAGACTCGGGATCCCCTGATCCAGAAAGTGGCTTAAAAGCTCCCGGCTGCGGCGGGCTTGCTCCGGATCCCCCACCAGCCCTTCCGGCGTCCAGGCCATTTCAAACCAGGCAAAGCCGCCCGCCCCCCAGGGAAGCGGCGCCCTTAGGCTAATTACCGCTAGGCGGGGATCCAAGTAAGGGGCCAACTGGAGGAGATCCCCCTCGTGGCTGCCGATCCCGTGCAGCATCACCAGCACCGGCGCCTTTCCAGGCCCAGCTTGGCGGGGGGGTTGAAAGCGGTAGGCAAGGGGCAGAGAGGAAGACACTGCACTCCTCTGGAAGAGGGACGCCTATTGCGGGCCTAGACCCACTCCCGGGGCTGGCGCAGCACTTCGTAGAGCTTGGCTTCCCAGCTATTGGGCGGGGGCTCGTAGCCGTATTCCCAGCGCACCAACGGCGGCAACGACATTAGGATCGACTCGGTGCGGCCCTGGGTCTGCAGCCCAAAGAGCGTGCCCCGGTCGTAGACTAGGTTAAACTCCACATAGCGCCCGCGCCGGTAGAGCTGGAACTGTCGCTCCCGCTCCCCCCATTCCATCCCCTGCCGCCGCTCTACAATCGGCACATAGGCCGGCAAGAACGCCTCAGCACACCCTCGCACCAGCTCAAAAAGATGTTCCCAACTGCGGGATCCCACCCGCACCTGGAGTGGCGGCGGCTCAGAGGCAAGCTGTTCGGGATCCGCTTCTGCCTCCCCCTCAGGACGGTAGAGGAGCCCCGGCCGGTCGTCTTGATAATCAAAGAAAATGCCACCAACGCCGCGGGCTTCACCCCGATGGGGCAAGAAGAAGTAGCGGTCGCACCAGATCTTAAAAGCGGGGTAGTAGGCCGGATCCAGCCGGTCGCAGGCCGCCTTGATGGTGCGGTGAAAATGGGTTGCATCCTCCTCAAACAAGTAGTAGGGGGTGAGATCCATGCCGCCGCCAAACCACCACACCGGCCCCGCCTCGAAATAGCGGTAGTTGAGGTGAACTGTTGGCACATAAGGGTTGCGGGGGTGCAACACCATGGAAGTGCCGGTGGCGTAGAAGGAATGACCTGCTGTCTCTGGACGCTGCTTGAGGATCGAGGGGGGCAGCTGCGATCCGAACACCTCGGAAAAATTAACCCCTCCTTGCTCAAACACGCCTCCCTGCTGGATAACCCGCGAGCGACCGCCGCCACCGCCAGGACGCTCCCAACTGTCCTCGCGAAACTTGGCTTTGCCGTCCAGGGCCTCTAGTCGAGCACAGATCTCATCCTGGAGTTGTCGCATAAACTGGCTTACTCGTTGACGAGCATCCCGCGGCGGTGCTGTCGGGCTTGCGGTCAGCATCATCGTCTTCCCGTCTCTCGAAATGGACGAAACAACTCCCCCCCAAGGGCAGACCCTCGTCTCAAGCCTTGCAGGCGCGGAGAACTCTTCTCAGCGCTCTAGGCCATCTCTAGATTACTCTAGTTTTAAGTGGGAACGACCGCGTGGGGGCGGAGCCTTGCCCACTTGTTCCGCTCCTCGCGAAAACTCTGGCAGGCCACCACATCCCACTCCATCTCGGTGCCGCCGTTGCGGATGTTGACGTTGATCTGGGGTCCTTGCGGCTCAAAATCCGGCGTCAGGGTGAGGTGGGGCTGTTGGTGCTGCGCTTCCACGGCGTGATAGGTGGTGCAGCGATCTACATAGTAGCAGTGGATACAAATACACATCTGCTGCCTACCCGAAAGCGTTTGTGATCTCGACAATAGCATCCTGTCTGCGGAAAGACGGGGGATCCGGCCTGTTCAACCAAGTTCCTGAGACATTTCTTAGGAAAAAGAGGCATTTCCCCTTCTCTCGTCTAAAATCTCAGGATACTCATCCACCCATGAGGCTAAGGCTTGGTTTCTGGTCAGGATCAAGCCAAGCAGGCTATCCCGAGGAATTGCCATGAACACCCACACCCGCTACCGCTTTACCTGCACCCTCTCCTTTGGGGATATCTACGGCCAGATCATCGTTTGGCTAATCGTGGTCTTTGCCGGCCTGGGCGCTGCCCTCTCTTTGATGAACAGCCCCCTCTACGCCTTTCTCACCATCGCGCTGATCTTGGTCATCTCCCTGCCTTTTCTGCTCTTTGCCTTCGTGACGACGCTGCTCAACCACATCGAGTTTGTGGCTGTTCCACCGGAAGAAGAGGAAGGGCGCACTGCGGCAGCCAAGTCGCCGGTGGCCATCAGCTAGCAGCGGTCTAACCTGGCGGCCCCGGGGAGGAGCTGGGGGCGGGGACAGCAGCGCTTTCTCCTTAAGGGTTGTTTAAAGATTTGTCAAACTTTGTTATAGTTGGATCCAGCAGCCTCGCGGCCTGACCCCTTTGCCGTTGGCACTTCCTAGCTGAGGAAGGCGACAGGCGGTCTACGGCTAGCTCAAGAATGGCTGCAAGACCGTTGACGTGCAGGGGTAATGTGAGGTGATGGAAAATCACTCGATCCAGATCGACTACCGAGTGTACCGGTTGGCGCGGCTGTTGAGCGAATACCTCAATGTAGGGGAGTTAATTGCGGTTTCCGCCGGATCCCTGGAGGAGGAGCCGCTGGCTCCCGCCGAGTGCTCTGCCTGCTGAGCTGGATCTGGCGCCAACAAGCGGGATCCCGTAGGCTAGGTAACTTGTCTCCCGTTGTATCTCCTATGCGGATCCCTTCCTGGTGGCCACAGCTCAGCTTTCAGGTCTGGCTAATCTTCGTCGGTCGGTTGCTTTCCCAAACCGGAACCGGCTTTGCCCTCTTCTACGCCCCCCTCTTTTTCGTTGACCAGGTGGGGCTAAGGGCCACTCAAGTGGGGCTGGGGCTAGGCCTCATGGCTTTAAGTGGGGTGCTTGGCCGCATCCTTGGCGGCTCAATGGCTGACGGCGCTTGGGGCCGCCGCTCCACTTTGATCCTCTCGCTGGCCATTTCTGCTGCTGGCTCGTTTGGGTTTGCCCTCTCCCAGGGTTTCTACAGTTTTGCCCTAGCCAGTCTGGTAGCAGGGATGGGTCAAGGTTTGTACTGGCCACCAGTGGAGGCAATTGTAGCCGACCTAACCACGCGCGAGCAGCGCAACGAAGCCTATGCCCTCAACCGCCTGGGGGATAACTTGGGCCTCAGCCTCGGCGTGGCCATGGCCAGTGCCTTGGTAGCCCTAACGAAGAACTACCGCCTCTTGTTTGTGATCGACGGCCTCACCTACTTGATTTTTCTAGCCCTGCTCTGGTGTTGCGTTCAGGAAACTCGGGTCACTCAGTCGGCGGCAGAGCCCCTGTGGGCCGGCTGGAAAGCCGCCCTGAGGGATCGCTCCCTGGTGGTGTTTGCCCTGGCCAACCTTTTCTTCACCACCTACATTGCCCAGCTCAGCAGCAGCTTGCCCCTTTACTTGCGCAAGGGGGCTGGGATCCCTGAGGTACAGATTGGCCCGTTGTTTGCCCTGCACGGCGCCCTCATTGCCCTGCTGCAGCTGCCAGCAGCTCGTTGGCTCAATCGCTGGACGCGGGTCCGCGCCCTCCAGGGATCCGCTCTACTATGGGGGCTGGGTTTTGGGTTGGTTTGGCTTAGCAGCTTGGCAGCCCAGTGGGGAGCGATGCCAGCTAGGGGGATGGCGGCTTTGGCCTTGGCGGTGCTCTCGTTGGCCTTGGTGAGCTACAACCCCTCGGCGTCGGCGTTGGTGGCGGATCTGGCTCCAGCTCATCTGCGAGGGGTGTATTTGTCGGTCAACTCCCTCTGTTGGGCAGCCGGCTTTGCCCTTGGGCCACTAATCGGGGGGATGGCTCTGGATCTGCCGCCCCCCTGGGCAGGAGGGCTGTGGCTCCTCTGGGTGTCTACCGTCGGCCTGGTTTGGGGGATCCTCGGCCTCTTGGATGGCCTCCTACCCTGCAGGGTTAATGCAGCAACCGCCCCTCCCCCTGCCCAAGGCAGAGCCCTAGGGTAGGAGGCGGGATGGTTTGTTAAGCTGATGTTACCTTCAACCCTTGCAGCATGAGTCGTATTGGCATTCTTGGGGGTGGCTTTGGCGGGTTGTACACAGCCCTGGAGCTCATCCGCCGACCTTGGCCGGAGCCGCCACAGATTACTCTGGTGGATCGGCAGGAGCGCTTTGTCTTTGCTCCGTTGCTCTACGAGCTGCTCACGGGCGAGCTGGAAGACTGGGAGGTAGCCCCCCGCTTTCAGGATCTGCTGCCGCCAGAGTCGGTGCAGTTTTGCCAGGGCTCTGTGCAGTCCATTGACCTGAAAGCCCGCCGCGTCCTGCTGAGAGAGGGGCAAAGCCTGGAGTACGACGCCTTGGTGCTGGCACTGGGAGGGGAGACCCCTCTAGAAGGCGTGCCGGGAGCAGCGGAGTTTGCCTTTCCCTTCCGCACCCTGGCCGACGCCCAACGGCTGCGGGCCCACCTGAAAACTCTAGAGGCGCGGGAGGCGGCTCAGCCGATAACTCTGGCCATTGTTGGGGCGGGAGCAAGCGGTGTGGAGCTAGCCTGCAAATTGGCAGACCGGCTGGGATCCCGAGGGCAGATCTGCCTTGTCGAGCTGGGATCCCAGATTTTGCCAGGGTTTACCCCCTCCACCCGGGAGGCAGCCCAGGCGGCGCTGGCTAGGCGGCAGGTGCGAGTGGAGCTGCAGACCAAGGTGCTTGGGATCGAGGCCGTGGAAGAAAACAGCGCCCCTCCCTTCCGCCTGCGGCTGCAGCGACGGGAAGCCCAAGAGATGGCCACCGCTCTCGTGGATGCGGTGCTGTGGACCGTCGGAACCCGACCGGCAGCAGTGATTGCCGACCTGGATCTGCCCAAAAGTGAGCGGGGGCGGTTGCAGGTTTTGCCCACCCTGCAAACTCCCACCTTTCCAGAAGTGTTTGCCCTGGGAGACGTAGCGGCGGTGGTGGATGCCGAAGGCCAGCCGGTGCCCGCCACCGCCCAAGCAGCTTTTCAACAGGCTGGCTATTGCGCTTGGAACCTGTGGGCCTTGCTCACCCAGGAGCGGCCCCTGCTGCCGTTCCGCTACTTCTCTCTGGGGGAAATGCTTAGCTTGGGGACGGATGCAGCGGTGCTTTCTGGTCTCGGCGGACTCACTCTAACCGGGCCCCTGGGCTACTTGGCGCGGCGAGCCGTCTACCTAGTGCGCCTACCTACCCTGGAGCACCAGCTCAAAGTGGGGTGGAACTGGATCACCCGCCCGCTCTGGCAGGCCCTAGGAGCCCTGTAGCTGGCGGGAGCGCTCGTAGGCTGCCCGCACTGCCCGCATCAAGGCCCCCCGCACTCCCCCCTCTTCCAGGGCCTGGAGCCCGGCGATGGTCGTTCCCCCCGGGCTGGTCACTTGATCCTTGAGGAGGGCGGGGTGGAGCTTCTCTTGCTGTAAAAGGGCAGCAGTGCCCACTAGGGTCTGCATGGCCAGTTGGGTGGCAAGGGGGCGCGGCAACCCCACCCCCACCCCCCCGTCAATTAACGCTTCCAGGATCACCGCTAAATACCCCGGCCCCGACCCCGAGAGAGCGGTCACCGCATCCATTTGGCTTTCGGCCACCGTCACCACCTCGCCCACGGCGCGAAACAGCTTCTCCACCTGCTCTACCTGGCCAGGCGTTACTCCTGGCCCGTAGCAAATAGCGGTGATCCCTGCTCCCACCAGCGCTGGCGTGTTGGGCATGGTGCGCACCACCCTCTGCTGGGGAAAAGCCTGCTGCAACTGCTGCAATGGGATCCCGGCCATAATAGAAACGACCAACTCTGTGGCCGCCGGCTGGCCTATCTCTGCCACCACCTGGGGGAAGACCTGAGGCTTGACGGCCAAAAATAAAATCTCAGACTCCCCCGCCTCAGAGGGATCTGCCAACAGCCGAATGCCCAGCTCCTGCTGTAGACTCTTGGCCCTGGCTGGGTCGGGCTCTCGCAACGCCAGCTGCTCTGGGGGATAAACTCCCGCTGCCACCCAACGCCGCAGCAGGGCGGATCCCATGGCTCCGCCCCCAATGACACATAATAGCGGTTGCTTCATGGTAACTAGTGCTGGCCTACCGCTTGCAGGTGTTCATAGCTGCTAGGCCAGAGGGGGGTGGGGTTTTGCAAAGGGCGCTGCAGCGGCTGCATAACTTGGCTACTAGGGGTAGAGATGGTTACCGTGCTGGGGGTGAATAAAAAAATATTCTCCCCAATCCGCTCCTGATGGCCGTCAATGGCATAGGTGCCGCCAGCAACAAAGTCCACAGAACGCTGGGCTTCGGCGGGATCCATCAGGCTTAGGTTCATGATTACCGTCTTGCGCTCACGCAGGTATTGGATAACCTGGGCCATCTCATCAAAGCTGCGTGGCTCCAGCACCACCACCTCGTTGGTAGGCTGGCTAATGCCAGGCAATCCAATGACGTTGCTTCCCATACCCCCTCCTGAGCGCTCCCGATGGGGCTGACTGCGCCGATGACCACGCGGCTCTTCCCGATGGAGAGGCCCTTCTCCAGCTTCTACTGAGCGCTGCCGCCGTCCCCGCAAGGAGGGCTCTGCTTCTTCCTCGCTAGGAGAAGAAGTAGCTCCTGGAGAACGGCGTCTTTCGTAGAGAAGTTGATAGTCGTCCTGCCCATCCATCTCAGATTCAGAGTACTCCTCCAGGTTATCCGCAGGATCATTTAAGCCTACAAAATCCCTTACCCTGCTCCAGATTCCACTGACATTCATCCCTTGCATCCTCACTACCTACCCTAAGTCTACGGAGAGCGCGGCACTTAAGCCTTAGAGCCTAAGCAGAGACCCAAGTTAAGAGGGCGTTGGCGCAGGAAGCTGCCAACCTGAGGGACTACCCCAAGCAACCCAGCTTTCTCCCTCCAAAGTGCCCTGTGGGGTTCACACAAATTTAATCACAACCCCAGGGCTTCACAATATATCTATCGCCGCTCAGCACCGGCAAACAAAGCGCGCCCCAGTCGAATGAAGTTAGAGCCTGCTGCCACTGCTAGCAGGTAGTCGTCGGACATACCCATTGAGAGAGTATGTAATTGCAGGCGCTCGTAGCCGCTTTGCCGAATGGACTCAGCCAGCTCAGCCAGCTTGCGAAACAGCTCCAAGGCAGCTTCTGCGCTAAGGCCCAGGGGTAGGATCGTCATCAGGCCCACAATTTCCACTTGCAGCAGTTGGTTGAGTTGAGGCAGGCTCTGGAGCAGGTCGGGGATAAGCCAGCCGAATTTGTTGGGATCAGGGGCTAATTTTACTTGCAGGCAGAGCTTGGGGGTAAGCTGAAGCTCCCCCGCTTTCTGGTCTATCAGCTTGGCCAGGCGCAGGCTATCGACGCTGTCAATCCAGGCAAATTGCTTGAGGGCCGGCTTTACTTTATTGGTCTGGAGGTGTCCAATCAGGTGCCAGACAATGTCGGTCAAGTCCTGCAGCTGCGCCTGTTTGCCGGCTGCCTCTTGCACTCGACTTTCGCCGAAGTGGCGGATGCCAGCTCGATAGGCGGCGCGGATGTGGTTGACGCTGTAGCCCTTGCTCACCGCCATGATCTCCACATGGCTGGGGATCTGGGCACGGATGGCCTGAATGCGGCGGTGGATAAGCTCTTCGTCAACAGGGGGCAGTGCCGGTTCAAGCACGCTGGAAGAAGGCAGAGCCATGGCTGGAGCCACCTAGGAAGCTAGCAGAAGATCTCGACCGAGAGGCCAGTCCTCATCTTGTCTAGGTCTAGACGCTTCTGGAGTGGAGGTCTAGAGCCTAGGGGCCAGGAGGCAGCCCTCCGGTAGCGGAAAGAGGGGTAACAGAGGCTCTTCTAGAGCTTAACCCAAGGCCGCAGCCAAGATTTGATAGGCCAGCTTGGCAACGGTAAAAGCGCTGCGGCGATCGGTTTCCTGCTCGCCGGTAACTGCCAGCTCCACCACATCGGCGCCAACAATCTGCCGCTGCTGCCCCAGAGCCCGGATGAGCTCCACTGTTTCCCACCAGCCCAGCCCCCCAGGCTCAGGGGTGCCCGTGGCCGGCACGACTGCGGGATCTAGGCCGTCCACATCCACCGTTAGGTACACTTGGGGGCCCAACGTGGCGATTACCTCGGGGATCCACTCCTGGGCTGGCCTGCCGTGCAGGCTGTGGGCAAAGAAGGTGTGCAGGCGGTGCTTGCGAATGGCCTGGCGGTCTTCGGCACAGAGGGAGCGGATCCCCACCTGGGTAAGGCGGCTGCCCACTTGCTCAACTACCCGCGCCATGGCCGAGGCGTGGGAGTAGCGGGATCCCTCATAGCTATCTCTGAGGTCACAGTGGGCATCAATCTGCAGCACGTGCAGCTCTGGGTAATGCACCAAGTGGGCGGCAATCAAGGGGCCAGTGATGGAGTGCTCGCCGCCAATAGAGAGCAAAAACCGTCCTGGCCTGACCCACTGGGCGGCGCAGCGCTGAATTTTGGCCATGGCCAGCTCGTGGCTGTCTAGCCCCTCGAACTCCACCGGCGGCGCCGTCCAGTAGCGGGAGATGGCTTCGCAGCAGTTGGGGCGGAGGGCCGGCTGGCAGTCCCTCACCTCGTCGTAGATCTCCACATAGGCCGAAGCCTCTAGCAGGGCTTGGGGGCCTTTGGCCGTACCTTTGCCGTAGGAGGTGGTAGCCTCGTAAGGGACGGGCAAGAGAATAGCCTGGGCCACCTCGGGATCCGACTCAGGCAGGCCCAAAAAAGGCAGGGGAGAGCGATACATAGCAAAAGAGCAGGCAGGGATCCCTATTGTAAAGGGTGTTGAAAGGGCGTACTCCAGGGCGGCGCGGAAAAGCCCGTAGGCAACTTTAGTTGCCAACCAACGCTGCAGCCTGCTAGATAATTATAGGTGCGGCTCGCAAGCCAGCTTCTTGGATGCCAACGAGCTGCCTAATTCTGGTGAAAAACCCGACGGGTGGCAAGCATCTGTGCGGGTCTTACGCGAGGGCTGCACCAAACGGCAAAGAGGTTCCAGCCTAATCTCCTTGGGGCTTTGCCTCAAGAAACTGTGGAGGGACAGCTTGACAATGTCTTTACGGGTCCGGTTGTGGACTGCGTAAGGATCCCCCCACCTTAGTCGGCTGGAGTACCAACGGTACTGCCTTAGCCAGGCCCCTTGACTTTCTCTTCCCCGTTCCGTCTTTTTGGACAAGCTGACCTGAGGCTCCTATGACCCCTGCTTCTCAAGCTGCTCTTTTTGACGCTCTTGCCCAGCGCCGTGCCCTCAAGATCATCAGCGGCCTACAAAACTTTGACCGCGAGTCCGTGCTGAAAATTACTCGTGCCGCCCAAGAGGGGGGGGCTACCTGGGTAGATATTGCTGCCAGTCCTGAGTTGGTGCAGGCGGTGCGGGCCCAAGTTGAGCTGCCCATCTGCGTGTCAGCAGTGAATCCGCAGCAATTGGCTGCTGCAGTGCAGGCAGGAGCTGACATGGCCGAAATCGGCAACTACGACAGCTTTTACCCTTCAGGCCGCGTCTTCTCTGCAGAAGAGGTTTTGGAGCTCACCCGTCAAACTCGCGCGCTCCTGCCCCGCACCCTTCTATCGGTTACTGTCCCCCACACGCTGCCCTTAGATCAGCAGGCGGAACTGGCGGAGAAACTGGAGGAGCTGGGGGCTGATTTCATCCAAACCGAGGGCAGCAGCAGTGCCGAACCGCGCCACGGCGGCTCGCTGGGCCTGATCGAGAAGGCTGCTCCCACGCTGGCTGCTGCTTACGAGATTAGCCGGGTGGTCTCGGTGCCGGTCATCTGCGCCTCCGGCCTCTCAACGGTAACGGTGCGCCTGGCCATTGCTGCCGGTGCCTCGGCGGTGGGGGTGGGCAAGGCCGTCAGTCGCCTCCAGGACGAGGTGGCCATGGTGGCCCAGGTGCGGGCCCTCCGAGAAGCCTTGGTCGGATTCCACCTACCTGCTCTGGTCTAACTGGCTTGCGGGCTAAGGTGGCAAGGGGCGCTAGGCGCCATTTCTCCAACGGGGAAGCCTACCCACTAGGTAGTTAGCCAGGGGATCAAAGCTTCACAAAATTGTAGGGGGCCGTGAGGTTGTTGTAGCGAATGCGCAGGCGACCCTGAAAGGCGTGATCCAGCTCCTCCACTTTTTGGGCAAAGGCGGGCTCATCTTCCCAGTTGATGAGAAAGGCGCTGTTGTAGGCCATGTTCTTGGTCAGCAGCTCTCCTTCAACGCAGTCGCTAGCCAGGGGAGCAAGGGCAGCTGTAAAAGTCTGGGCAATGCGCCGGCGTCGCTGCTCCAAAAGTTGCTCCAAAGCCCGCCCAATTTCCACAACGGCCTCCAGTCCCAGCGGAGTGCCAGCCAGCTCATCACGGCGGGCTTTCAGGGCCGGGTTTTCTTCTAGCTCCAACTGCAGCTCCCGCTCGGGATCCCAGAAAACCTTCACCCCTACTTCCCGTTTGCCCTCCAGGCGCTGCAGCAGGACCAACAGATCGCTCAGGCGCGGTTTAACCAGATCCTGTTCTACCTGATCCCAACTACCCACCACCAGGCCAAACTGCAGCGGCAGCAGGGCGCGGTGACCTTCCTTGATAACGCTTTCCAAAACGGCCTCGTGGGCCAGCAAGTTGGCCCGGCTAGCCAGGTAGCGCTCCTGGCAGGCTTGGGAATAGAGGAAGGCTAGAGATCCCAGCACGTGAACCCGCACCGGCTGCTTGTCCAATCCCACCACCTTTAGGTGGCGCGGGCCGGGGGCAGCGACAATCCCGTAGAGGTAGAGGGCACTAGTAGGGTTGGGACTTACCGTTGGCATAGCTGCGGGCATCTCCAATGAGCCAGGTGAGGTTGGATTCTTCCGTGTCGATGGCCTTGCCATCAGAGGAAATGCAGTAGCGACCCATCACCATCTGGTGGCGCAACGTCACCCCTGCCGCAATCTGGGTGTAGTTGAAGATAAGGCTGCCCTCCAGCGTGCACCCCTCGTTTAACACACAGCCGTAGCCAATGGCCGTGGGGCCGATGAGCTTCACCCCGTCTGCCAGGTAGGTACTGGCCCCGATGTATACCGGCGGCTCAATGTGGATGCGATCCCAGTTGGCGCGAATGTTGATCCCTGTCCAGACACCGGGCCGAATTTGGATCCCGGGTACCTTAACACCCTTGATCTCCCCGCGCAGCACCTTTTGCACAGCCAGCCAGTAATCGTGGGTACGGCCAATGTCCACCCACTGGAAGTCAGCTTTGATGCCGTAGAAGGGAGCGCCGACTTTTACCAAAGTAGGGAAGAGATCGCTGCCGATGTCGTAGGGGCGGCCGGGGGGAATATAGTCAAACACCTCTGGCTCAAAGACGTAGATGCCCGCGTTGATGGTGTTGCTAAGCGCCTCTTCCTGCCTTGGCTTTTCTTGGAAAGCAGTAACCCGACCTGTTTCATCAGTTACCACCACCCCATAGCTAGAGACCTGGCTGGGATCCACCTCCCGCAGCACTACTGTGGCCAGCGCCCCCTTAGACTTGTGGAAATTGACCACCTCGGTTAGGTTGAGGTCAACCAGAGCGTCGCCGCAGAGTACCACGAAGGTGCTATCGAAAAAGCCAGAGAAATCCTGGATCTTGCGCATACCGCCAGCAGATCCTAGAGGCTCGGCCACCGGCTGGCCGTTCTCAAAATGGCCCTCGAAGGAAAAGCCAATGTGTACTCCCCACTGCTGGCCATCGCGGAAGTAGTCCTCAATCTGGTGAGCAAGGTGGCTGGTGTTGATCATGATCTGGTCAAAGCCATGTTCCCGCAGCAGCTCCACCAAAAACTCCATAACAGGCTTGTGCAAAATGGGGATCATTGGCTTCGGCATCATGTAGGTGATGGGCCGTACCCGTGTCCCCTTGCCGGCCGCCAGGATCATGGCCTTCATGCCTTTGTCTCTCCTCTAGGCTTCTGTGTTTTTCACCCTACTAGGATTGACTTTACTAAATGAGGGGGAGACTAGCCCTTTAGCTCCTATTCTCACAAGGAGACGACGCTCCAGCTTAGACCTGCCCGGCAGCCCCACCGAAGCCGCCCAGATCCTCCCCTCTCCTTCGGGTAACACTCTGCGGCTAGCCCAATCGGGAAAAGACTTGGCTGCCCTGCAGTGCTGTTTGAGGAGAGCTGGAGCGGGAAGGAGCTTGTGCTTTCTCCCCTACAGAACAAATCCCCCAACAGGGGGAGCTCAGCTTCCGAAGCTGAAAAAGGGAGAGCAGAAGCTACTGAGGGGCAGTGGCCAGAGCTTTGGAAGGCTTCTTCTCTGGTTTCTCGGCTGCAACCTTGGCTAGGAGAGACCGTAAGCTCGGAAAAAGAAAGTGGTTTTCTTCAACGTATTGAGCACCAAATAGCCCTTTCTCTGCCCAGAAGAAGCGGTCGACAGTATGCTCATTGCGTCGAACCAGTATGAGTGCCGGCGGCTGAATAGAGTTTTCCTGAATGTATCTTCTAGCAGCAGTAACGGACTTCTCTTCACCGCTCTCTAGCTTATATTGAGGAATAAGATCTAAAATCTTGCGCCCTTCCAAGCGGCGACGGCTCTTGCGCTTTCTTTTCCTGACCAATGTAAACCTCCTAGGAAAGATTACGAAACAGTCGCAAAGAATATATCAGGTTTGCTTAAGAAAATCAATAGATCCTGCGGCTCTCGTTATCATCGTTAACAGAAACAAAAAGCTAGCACTTATCCTCAATTGATAAAGAAATGCCACTAGCAGAGCAGGTATCCAAGCTCTGCTATAGACACTCTCCACTTCAGAAGGTAAGCAGTTGGCTACCAATATGGCAAACTTAGCCCTGCCAAAAGGAATAATCCTTGGCCAACTCTGCCGAAATTCTACAACCAATTCTCTATTTCTACAAGATACTAGGCCTGCTCTCCTGGATTGGGCTAAACCCTTGGACAGAGGCCAGGCCTCTTGCTACCCTGTCTCCAGGTAGGACTGTGCCAGTGTCGACGACAGGGAATTTTGGCCATGAGGAAATTGGCGTTTCTAGTGGGTCTGGG
>NZ_JANSIV010000075.1:2867-8524 GCF_047502705.1 Synechococcus sp. H70.1 | reverse complement strand
GTCGACGACAGGGAATTTTGGCCATGAGGAAATTGGCGTTTCTAGTGGGTCTGGGACTCGGCCTGGTTGCCTTGCCGGTTTGGGCCCAGGGCTCCAAAGGCTCCACCCCGCTCCCCAGTCCTACTGCCGCGGCTACCCCGGCTAGAGGGACAACCCCCAACCCGCAGGCTTCTCCTTCTCTAACTGCAGATCAGGTCACTGATGCCCAGGTGGAGCAGCTGGTGCGCATTTTGTTGGAACTGGATCCTCTAATTCGCAAAGCTAGCGCCCAGTTGCGAGAAACCCAAGACGAGGCTGAGTATGAGAAGATTATGCAGCGTACTGAAGCCGAGGCCAGCCGCATTGTCGAGAAGCAAGGGCTAACGGTGGCTAAATACCGTGAGCTGATGACTTTGGCCAACGAGGATCCCACCTTAAATCAGCGAGTGCGGCTGCGCCTGCAAGAACTCATCCAGGAAAAAGGATCCTCTGCTTCCCCTCAGCCAGCTAACCCAACCCCTACACCCTAAGCTGACATGCTTCCTCCGCCTAAAAAAATCCAAGGTGAATCCCTGCGGGCTGGGTTGAACATTGCCCTGTTCTTCTTTTTGCTGCTGCTGGTTTCCTACTTGAGCCTCAACTTCCTGCTGGCTTTGGTGGACAAGCTCAGCTAGCAGACCCTCGAAGAAGCTCCTTCGCCTCAACTGGCCAAGAGCCCTTTGTCTTTGGAAGGGGGAAAGATACACTGGATTTACAAGGCTTAACGCCTTTTCTCAGGTGTTGCCCATGAGTCCTCTTTCTTGGCTGAGGCTGCCTTCTCAGTGGACAACTTTGCCAAGATCCGCTGGGCCCTATCGGGAGTCTCCTCCTGCCCGCCGAGATTCCGGCTGGGGGCGTTGGCTGCGGTATTGGTATTTGCGCCTGGTGCGCCTGCAATCTTCCCCTGAGGAAATTGCCCGGGGTCTAGCGGCAGGAGTTTTTGCCGGTTGTTTTCCCATCTTTGGTTTTCAAACCTTAGCTGCCCTGCTGCTAGCAGTGCCCCTGCGGGGCAACAAGCTGGTGGCGGCGGCAGGAACCTGGGTGAGCAACCCCCTCACCTACGTGCCCGTCTATGCTTTTAACTACCGGGTCGGGGAATGGCTGCTGGGATCCAGGACGGCCTTGGCCGCGGCGGAACTCGTGGCCGCCCAAAACTGGATGCAGTTGGGCTTGGAGGTGGCGGGCACGCTTTTTGTTGGCTGTGCATTTGTTGGGTTTTGGGGGGCCTTGGCCAGCTATTTTCTCGGCCTATGGCTAGTGCGCCGGATTCGCCAGCGGCGGAGAATGAGCCGCTTGGGGCAGAGTCTGTGAGGGGGCAGAAGGCCGCTAGGGGATCCCTGCCTACCCAAGCCTAGGGATTGTCAGAGAAGGGAAGGGTTTGACGATGGAAGAGATGCGATCGCTACTAACCAACCTGGGCCGCCACTCTCGGCGCTGGGGGAAACAGTTGGGATCCGCCCTCCAGACGGGCATGAGCCAGCTTGCCCAAGCTTCGCAGCCAATTGTGTTGCTTTCGCCACGGGAGCTGGAGAAAATGCGGCGGGCCTGTCGCCTGGCAGCGGATTTGCTTAAGCACCTAGAGCCGATGGTGCAGCCAGGAGTTACCACGCAAGAGCTTAACGACGAAGCAGAGCGCTGGACGCGGGCCCACGGGGCCAGGAGTGCCCCATTGGGCTACCACGGCTTCCCCAAATCCATCTGCACCAGTGTCAACCACGTCGTTTGTCACGGCATTCCCAGCCCTAAGCAGATCCTGCGCGAAGGGGACATTATTAATATCGACGTCACTCCAGTTTTGGATGGCTACCACGGCGATGCCTCCAAGACCTTCTTTGTTGGCAAGCCCTCCGAGCGAGCACGGCGCCTAGTGGAGGTGGCCGAGGAATGCCTGCGGCGGGGCATTGCTGCCGTAAGGCCAGGGGGCCGCGTGGGGGATATTGGGGCTGCCATTCAAGAGTACGCTGAGTCCCAGGGCTACAGTGTGGTGCGGGACTTTGTCGGTCATGGGATAGGACGGCAGTTCCACACTGCTCCCCAGATTCCCCACTACGGCGAGCGAGGGAAGGGGGAAAAGCTTCGTCCCGGCATGGTGTTTACCATCGAGCCAATGATCAACGAAGGCACTTGGGAGGTGAAGGTGCTAGCAGACGGGTGGACAGCTGTAACGGCAGATGGCAAGCTCTCCGCCCAGTTTGAGCATACTGTTGCTGTCACGGAAACCGGCGTGGAGATCCTGACGTTGCCTTCCTCTTAAGCTTTCTATGAAGAGTGTGAGCGTTGCGGATCCCCGCCTACGCCTCTCCTCTGAGAATCTGGTGCTGCTATTGGCAGCAGCAGTGGGCCTGGGCACGGGCCTAGGGGTGGTGGGGTTTCGTTACTTAATTGGCTGGTGTCGCTATCTGTTCCAAGATCTTCTAGTTGACCACCTTGCCAAGACGGCCCAACACCATGGCCTAGAGCAGCTGGGATCCTGGGTGCCAGCTTTAGCACCGATACTGGGAGGTTTATTGATTGGTGTGCTGAGGGTAGCTCTGCCCCTTCCCAACTCCAGCCTCCCCAGCTTGGTCAGCCCCAGCCGACCGTTCCTTCCTCAGCCCAGCTGGATCCCTCTCAAGCTAGTGTACGCTGCCATCTCCTTGGGGGCGGGAGCCTCCCTGGGGCCAGAGGCCCCCAGTGTAGAAAGTGGCGCCCTGCTGGGAGGCTTGCTGGGGCAAAACCTGCGCCTCTCGCGGGAGCGGGTGCAACTGTTGATGGCAGCAGGGGCGGCGGCGGGTCTGGCGGCGGGGTTTAATGCGCCAATTGCCGGGGTGTTTTTGGCACTGGAGCTGGCTTTGGCCCGCACGTTCACTACCTCTGCTGTCAGTGTGGTGGTGTTGGCGGCGGTGGTGTCGGCCTTAATTGCCCAGGTGGGGTTGGGGGCGCAGCCGGCTTTTCTCTTGCCCACCATTACGCAGCCAGCTTTTGTCCTGCCGGACTACGAGATCCACAGTCTCCTGGAGGTGCCTCTCTACTTGGGTTTGGGCCTTCTAGCCAGCTTAGTCTCCATCGCCTTCGGCTACGCGCTGGAATGGGGCAAGCACCTGTTCAGCAGCGGATCCCTGGCAGCTTGGCCGGCCTGGAGCAAGCCCACTTTGGGAGGCGCGATCCTAGGCTGTGCAAGCCTGGGGATCCCGTTGGCGTTGGGAGTGGGCTACGAGACTATTGAGTCGATTCTGCAAGGGGTGCCCTTTTCCCTCAGCCAGTTGGGCTTGCTGTTGCTGGGCAAGGTATTCCTCAGCGCGGTGAGCTTGGGCAGCGGCTTCGTCGGCGGCACCTTTGCCCCGGCTCTGTTTCTGGGGGCAGTGTTGGGGGCAGGCTATGGCCAGGTATTGGGACGGGTTTTGCCTGCTTTTGCCCTCTCTCCCCCTGCCGCCTATGCCATGGTGGGCATGGGGGCAGTATTGGCGGCTAGCGTGCGGGCTCCCCTGACGGCAATTCTCCTGCTGTTTGAGATGACGCGGGACTACCACATTGCCCTACCGGTGATGGCGGCGGTGGGTTTGAGCATTTGGCTAACGGAGCAATCGCACCCACCGGTTATCTACCCTTCCGCCCGACGCAGGCAGGAGCCCAAGGGCGTGACGGTGCAAGAGGTGATGCTGCCCCCTTCTCTGCTCCTGCCGCAGGATATGCCGCTACGGGAGGCGCTGGAGCGTTTGCTGCAACAAAAGTGCCACAGCGCTTTGGTGGTGGACGCCCAGGAGCGGCTGCGGGGCATTCTCACTCTAGAAGACCTGGAGCGAGCTCTGGCTCAGAGGGAGGCCAGGGAACTGGCGGAGCTGACGGTGGAGGAGGTTAGCCAAGCTCCTGTGCTCACCACCTTCCCCGATGAGACTGTGGCGGTGGCTGCCGAGCCAATGTACAAGTACGACTTGCGCCAGTTGCCGGTGGTCTCGCGGGAGGATCCGGAGCAGGTGGTTGGTCTCCTGGACCGGGAGCGGGTGTTGCTTTCCCAAGAGATTGAATCCGTGCGCCAAGTTCTCGAGCCGGAAGTTCCTGCTCCAGAGGGGGGCAACAACGGGATCCCTGCCTCTGCCGCGGCGCCGACAGACTAGGGATCAGCGCTGCCACCGAAAGGTGGAGGGGCATTCCCGACACTCCCCCAACTAAAGTCGAGGGCTTCTTCCGCAGTCCATAAGCAAACTCATCAAGCACTGTCAAGACGCCTCTACACGTTCCCTGCAGCAGCGTCTCCCGGAGGCTTGCCACCGGAAGCCTCAGCAGGACGAGGTTTCCACGACTGGGGCAGGCTTAGGTAGGCGGCGGGCGAATCTCCGCTGTACCACCGCTGGCCCTTTGGGGAAGTTAACAGATCTCCTGGAGCAGGCGGGCAATTGCCTTGCTGGCAGTAGGAAAAGCTGTTGCCCTTAAGTTGGCGGCCATTTGGGCAACCAGCTGGGGCTGGGCCAGCCAGGTTAGCGCCGTTTGCCGCAGCACCTCCAGATTGGCTTCCGATTCTCGCAGGACCACTCCCCCACCGCGTTCCACAAAGGCCAGAGCGTTGTAATACTGGTGGTCTTCGGCGGCAAAAGGATAGGGGATCAAAATGGCAGGGGTGGCAGTGGCCCACAACTCTGCCAGGCTGAGGGCGCCGGCCCGGCTAATGGCAAAGGTGGCCCGCTGCAACAAAGCGGCCACATCGGTGCGGAAGGGAAAGGGGTAGTAGCGGGGATGGGAAGGGATCCCGACCTCCCCCTCGCCAGTCAAATGCACAATCCAGGCCCCGGCCTCCAACCAGGTCGGGATGCAGGCGGCCACCAGGCGGTTGAGGCCCCGCGCTCCCTGGCTTCCCCCCATCACCAGAATCAGAGGATCCCCCTCCGGAATCGGCAGATCCGCGGGCAAGGGCTGAGGCTGATAGAACTCTGACCGTACCGGTGTGCCCACCACCTGGGTGACTACCCCCGGCAAGTGCTCCGCCGTTTCCGCCAGGCCCAAGGCCACTACCTGGCAAAACCTTCCCAGCCAGCGGGTTACCTTGCCCGGGATACGGTTAGACTCGTGCAGCAGCACCGGCACCCCCAGCGAGCGGGCTGCTAAGATGGCTGGGGCGGCAATGTAGCCGCCGGTGGTCAGGACAGCATCAAAGTGTCCTTCCTTAAGGATCCGCCGCACCTGCAGCGTTGCCCGTGCCAACTGAACCAGGGATCCCAGCTTCTGGAGAGGGGATCCCTGCCAGCCAGACAGGGTGACCCGATGCAGCGGATAGCAAGCGGGCACCAGCTTCCCCTCCAGCCGCTGGGGTACCCCCAGCCATTCGATTTGCCAAGTGGGTAACTGCTCAGCAACAGCCAGAGCAGGAAAAATATGCCCCCCTGTCCCGCTAGCTGCCACTAGTAGCCGCGGTGGTGAAGTGGGATCCCTCTTGTCTCTATTCACCGGACGAAGATGGGGAGTTGACACTCCCCAACTTTAGTCGGGGGATGCCTACGCAGTCCACAGTTGGACTCGCAAAGGCGCTGTCAAGACGCCCCTAGACGGTTCCTAGTTCCGCTTACTGACTGGCTTTCGGCACTGTCCGGGTTCTTCAGCGGGGTAGGTGCTAATAGTGGCGGTCGAAGGTTTTTCCGCCCCCCCCTCATCGCGCTAGCGGGACGGAG
>NZ_JANSIV010000075.1:0-2767 GCF_047502705.1 Synechococcus sp. H70.1 | reverse complement strand
TGTAGCCGACGTAGCGCAGGAGCGTGCCCCGCTGCCCCAAGATAAATCCTCGGTCAGGGCCAAAGAACTTAATGGAGTAGAAATTGGCGGGAATGTTGCTTAGCTTCTTGGCCTCCTCCCAGGTTTTGCCGCCATCGGGGCTGTGGAGGAGTGTAGCACCCCCTCCTACCACCCACAGGTCATGGTCGTTTTGGTAGGCTGCATCGAGATAGCCAAAGCTAAGGGCCCGTCCAGGTCGCAGCGGCTTAGACCATTCGCCAGAGGTAAAGTCATCTGTAAAGGCAATCTCTGCCCCCTGATTCAGTTTCCAGGCGCTGCCGTTAGGGCCAAAGCCCATGTTCTGGATACGGCGAGAGCTCTCCCGCAGATAGGGCTTCCAAGCGTGGGTTGCGGGCGTGTACAAGAAGTAGAAGCTGCCGCGTGAAGAAACGGCTAGGTACTCCCCTCCAGGACCGCGGGCGATGTTTTTAATTGCCCCAATTGGCTCCTCCACCTGCGCATGCCAGGTCTGCCCCCCGTCCTCTGTGCGGTAGATAGCTCCCACATTGGTTACCATTTCGGCAGCGCCAGCGCCCAGGGCATGGATGAGGAGTGGCTCTCCTGGCAGTTGGTTGCTCAGACGAATCAACGTCCAGTCGGATCCCTCATTCAAGGTGTGAAGCAGGATCTTTGGCTGCCCCACTATCCACCCCTCTGCCCCGGCAAAGCTAATTGATCTCAAGTAAGCCTCGGGCTCGAGGGCCGACAGCTTGTGCACCTGCCAGTGAAGGCCACCGTCTTGAGATTCCAGCAGCGTTGCCTTGTCACCTACCAGCCAGCCACGGGAGGGGTTAGTGCCAGTGAAGGCAATATCCAGCAGGATGTTCTGGGTGGGCACCTCCACCTGTTCCCAGGGCACCACCTTCATCTCTGGCATTCGCGCTGCCATCAGCAGGAGCGAGAAGGCAGCCAACAGCGCCAGTCTCAGGAGCTTCACCATTGTAACTATCACTCGACGAAGTAAAAACTCATTAAAAACAAAAACCCCAGTGCCAAGCCCAGGAAGATGAGTAGGTTTTTTTGCGCAGGGGTCATCACGTTGACCCCAAAGCCATAGCGCAGGTTTTCCTGAAAGCCGGAAGGCTTGCCCTTGGTACCCACCGCTTGGAACAGGCGCTTATCAGCTCGGCACACTGGACATCTCCAGTCAGGAGGCAGCTCCTCAAAGGGTACACCTGCCGGGATGTGATTGAGCTGATCCCCTTGGGTTGGCTCGTAAACATAGCCACAAGAGCGGCATTCATAGCGCTGGAGGCCTCGGGGATCGCCAAGCTGAGCCTCGACCTCATCTTCCGGCAGCTCGATTAGCTTGGGTACCCTGGGGGCTTCGGACTGGTTGGCAAGATGGGAGTGGGCGCCACTCATGGTCAAGGATGGATCTGCATCGTTCAACCCCTATTATGAAGGGATCCGTTACAAAAATCTACTTGCTTTCCCCAGAATACTTCTGTATTCGTCGAGCCAGTTGGAAACTGACGCGACACCCATCTCAACTGGCCAGGGGATCCCGTGCTATGTTTTAGCTACCCTATCTGCGTGGTGTGCCAGTGGGTGCCCTCTATGACCATGCCCCCTCGTCGACCTACCCTCAACCATCTGCTAGTTGTCAAGGATCGCCATGGGCCCAAAGCTTACTGGCTAACGGCTGAGCTCTATTCTCTGGGGCGGGATCCGAGCAACAGCATTCGCATTGACTCCCAGTACGTCTCCCGCCACCACGCCATCTTGGTGAAAACCGAATCTCCCACCTCTCTCGATGGGTTTACCTATCAAATTATCGATGGAGATATCCACGGCACGCCCAGCACCAACGGCCTCTACATTCGGGGGGAGCGGGTAGAGTTTTGGGATCTCGAAGATGGAGATGAAATCCAGTTTGGTAGCGACGCCACCGCCACCTATTTGCGGCAGGCTCAGGATTTGGACAGGATTCTCTCCACCTTTGAAAATACCCAGATCGTGGGCCTGTAAGAGCCGACTCATCAGGCAGGAGGGGAAGGCGGTGGCGGGGTCATTGACTCCTTGCAACGCAGCAGCTCTTGGATGAAAAGGCTGTTGGCCTGCTGGCGCGAACGGTGAGGGAGGCGCTGCCTGCCAACGTGGAATAGAGAGGCTGTTACTGGCTAGCAGGCGCTGCCCAGGTCTGCAAGCTGGCTTCAACTCCAGAGCAGGCGACCAAGAGGGGCCTACGGCTTGCTGCGCGAAAGAGGCCACCCTGCAAGCCCCCGCTGCTACTGGCACCCACACCAACCCATAGGCCAAGCGGGAAAGCGTCAGCCCTGTCTGTCTCCAAAACCAGGTGTCAATCCGGCTTGGGAGTGGGAGGGGATGTGGACTCCGACGCAGCCAAGGGGATTTCCCTAGCTGGGGCTGCTACAGGCCAGACTAGAAGTTCGTGGCTAGGTTGCCAAAAGCCCTCCGTTTTAGCTGTGGGCTAGTTGACGTTTGGTGGAGTGCTTTGAAAACTGTTTGGCCAGAGGTGTGAAGAACACAAAGCATGCATCCTCCGGGGATCGCTGGAAATTTACAGCTCTAGGCTCCATGGCGGGGAGCGCTTGGGTAGTGTTTCAAGCGGAAAGGCGAAGAGATGTGATTCGGAAAACCTAACTCAGGTGATCTCAATCAGCACGAGCCTCTGTTCAAGAAGATAGGTTACAGTTAACCAAAGGGATAACAATTTTGACGAAAAAGACATCTTTTCCTTTCTAAGCTGACTTTTTGATAGGCT
>NZ_JANSIV010000074.1:2705-6138 GCF_047502705.1 Synechococcus sp. H70.1 | reverse complement strand
TCTGCAAACTTCAGCAGCTGGCGAAAGGTTCTAGGACGGAGAGAGTGGGATTCGAACCCACGGTGAGTTGCCCCACACAGCATTTCCAGTGCTGCGCCTTCGACCACTCGGCCATCTCTCCAGCGCACCTACGCAGCCACTTTTCAGCAGCGCCGAAAAGCGAGCTTTTTAATTCTAGCAAAGGAAAGAGCTAGGCTACTCCCAAAGCCTGCAGCAGCACCTGCCAGCGGGAGCAGCGCCAGTAGTCAATGTGGGACTCGATAAGACCTGCGGGGTTAAGCCGCATCTCTGTCCAGCCGGGGATGCACAAGCGGGGGCGCCAGGGCAAAAAGGACAGGGATCCCCTCAGCGTCCACTCGCTGCGAATGTGGCTGCCGACCTGTTGAATGTCGTGCAGCTCAAGATGGATATCCTGCAGCCAGCGCTCTAGGCTAGCAATCATGACCCGGTAGCGATCCAGGCCGCGAAACTCGTTGAGGGGATCCCGGAAATAGACCTGGGGATCGTAGATGGAGTAGGTTTGATCCCGAGGAAAGCGGGCGTAATCGGCCCGCAGGATGGCCACCAGGTCAAGGCTGGACTGAGAAGGGTGGCTCATGCTCTGACCTCAGCAGGAAGGAATACCGTTTCCCCCGGGGCAGGACAGCACAGCCGGATGGATTGGCGGGTGGCGGCGTTCAGGGATCCCAGCTTTTCCCGGAACTCCTCTAGGCTCCCCAGAGGGCGGATCTGGGCGGCAAACCAGCCGTGGTAATCTACCTCTCCCATAGCGGTGGGAATCACCTGCTGTGGGCGCAGGGCGGCCACCACCTGCAGGGCCCGCTCCGGCCCCATGATCACCTCGCCCAAGAGGGGAAAGATCTGCCCCACCACCGGGATCAGCAGGGTGTGGATGGGGGCAAACTCCTGCTGCAGCCGCGGGCGGATATCCGCTTGGGAGAGGTGGGGCTCGTAGTAAAGCCGCGTCTGGGTCGGCAGCTCTTCCAGCAAAAAGCCCAGCTCCCGCACCGACCCTAGGGGTGCTCCCGGAACCGCTGTGATGCGCAGATCTCCCCACTGCACTGACTGCCAGGGATCTAGGGCCTGCACCCTCTTAAAGCCAAGGCTCCGTGCCACGCCGGCGGCTGTTGGAGAAGCGAAAACCGGGATCTGCCGGTTCAGCCGCTGCAGGGTGGGGGGGTGGCAGTGATCCGGCTGGCCCTGGCTGAGGAGGATGGCGTCGAGTTTGGGCAGGGTTTCCGGTGTGAAGGGCGGCACCTGGCGGTGCTGCAGGCGGATGAACCAGGGCAGGCCAAAGAACACCAAGGGATCCACCAGCCACGGATCCAGCAGAAAAGTCTGGGTCTGGGTATGGATTAGCCAACTGTTGAGGTCGATGCGGGTGAGTTTCATGGTGCTACTGCCCGGTGATGGAGAGATCGGCTACCCAAATGCGGGGACACAGACCAGCAGGGGTGATTTGGGGCTCCGGCTCGACGTAGAAAATCGACTGCAAGAGTTCTAGAAAATCCCCCGCTACCGTTGCCGCCTCAATACTGATGCGCTCTCCCTGGCGCACCCACCAGCCCTGAAAGGGCAGGGAAAAGGATCCCTGCAGAGGCTTGACTCCGGCATGGAGAGCCTGCAGCTCGTCAATCCAGACCACATTCTCAGCCGTAGCCAGGTCGTAGGTGCTCTCTGGCGGAGCCCCGGCAAAGACGTGGTAGTAGTGGGCCGCCACCGTCACCTTGGCGCCGATATTGGCATGTCCCGTGGGCTGAGCCCCCAGGCGTTTGGCGGTGCCAGCGCTGTGCAAAAAGTGGGTCAGAACTCCATTGGTGATGAGGGGAACGCGGCGGGTGGGGGTGCCTTCGCCGTCAAAGCTAATTGCGCTCACGTTGGTAGGGTGCAAGGCGTCATCACACACCGAGAGCAGCGGCGAGGCAATCTGCTTGCCCAGTGAGTCAGGAGTGGACAGGCTTTGGTTGTCCAGGATGTTCTGGGCGTTGAAGAGATTGGAGAAAGCGCCCAAGAGGCTTAAAAAAGCTTCCCCAGAAAAAACCACTGTGTATTTCCCCGAAGGGATCCGCTCGTACTCCAGGTGGCTGATGAGTTTCTCGGCCGCTTCCTTGACGCAGCCCTGGATATCCAACTCCTCTAGACTGCGGGCCACCCGCACAGCGCCGGCGCTGCGGGGTTTGCGACCCTCTTGTTCTGCCTTGCCGTAGAGAAAGACCGAGGCCAGGGTGTGGCCCTCCTGCCGCAGGGCTTGGTCGCTGTTGAGGTAAAAGCGGTCGATCTGCCGCTGGGCCAGGCCGTTGTAGGGTACCCCCTGGATGGCGGGATGGGATCCCAGTAAAGCCTTCTCGGCGGCCAGCAGTTGCTCAAGAAGCTCGCTGGCCAGCGCCAGCGGCCTTTTGTCGTTACAGGGCTGGAGAATGGGCAGCTTCGCTTCTGGACTCAATTGGGGTGCGTGTTCCCGCACGCCGAAGTGGCTGGCTTCCAAGGCCGTCTGCAGAGCCAGTTCCAGCCCTGCCTCGTCCACAGCAGTGGTGGAAGTCACCCCCACCTGGCCCTGGTCGTTCCAGGCCCGCACCGTCACACTGCAGCGGTGAGAGGCTTTTACCTGACGGGGCTCCCCCTGCTCCACCTGCACGCTGGTCTCGTCCACTTCGGCTCCGTAGAGATCAAACTGGGGGATCCCCAAACGTTTGGCACAGCTTTGCGCCTGTTCGGCCAAGGCCTCAACTTGCAGCATCGCTACTCCTTCCCTAGCGACGGGCCAGCCAGGCGGTCAAGTCCTCCACGCTGTGGAAATCCAACAAAGCTTCCCCCAGCGCCTCCAGCTGCGACGGCGGCAAGGCCCAAATCTGGTTTTCCAAGGCCGGGTCAAGGGATCCCAGCTTCCGCCGCAAAAGCTGCAAAACCAGGGTTGCTTCCCCGTGTTGCAAACCCTGCTGTAAGCCCAGTTGCAGGCCTTCTTTGCGCCCTGCTTCCAACCCCTCCCGCAGAGCTTCTGCCCGCCACTCCTGGTAGATTCCTAAGGACCTCATGATTTGCCAAATCAAGCCCCGATCCAATGCTAGTCCAGACAAAACAGGGGTTGCGGCCGGGAAAGGTGCGGCTAAAGCTCGCTGGGAGATTCGAGATAAGCCTTGAGCAAAGCTTTGAAGAGCGGCCCGTGGTTAGGAACCTTGAGGTGCAGCAGCTCATGAACGATGACCTCCCGACGGAAGGCAGCCGGTTGACGTAGCAGCTCGATGTCGAAGGTGAGACGGCCGCGGGAGGAGCAACTGGCCCATTTGCGCTTCAGCGGCCGCAGGTGGATTTCGCGTGGGGTTACTTCCAACCGTTGCGCCCAGGCCTGGACCTCGGCTTTGAACAGGTCAACCGGCACAGACTCTTCTAGTGGCATCCAGTCTGAAGTCGTTGTCTTTTTCATTCGGCAGCCCTC
>NZ_JANSIV010000074.1:0-1066 GCF_047502705.1 Synechococcus sp. H70.1 | reverse complement strand
GCCAAGGTGAGCATGGTGTAGGTCTTGCCGGAGCCTTGCGTGTGCCAAATCAAGCCGCGGCGTTTCTCCGGATCGCGGGCACGCGATAGGCAGCGCTCTACAGCGCGCATTTGATGCGTACGAAGGACGATCTTGGAAAGCTCACCATCCTTGGGAGCGAAAAGGATATAATCGGTCAGCACGCGCAGGACGCGGCGCGGTGCGACGAAGGATTTGACCAGCGTTTCAAAATCGGGTTGGGGCGAAAAATCATCGGCCCCGACTTCTCCCCGCCAGTTGAAGAGCGCCTTGCGCGAAAGCGACCACGTCGCGCCATAGAAGAACTGCACCAGGTGAGTGAGGGCAAAGAGTTGCGTTTGCACCAGCAGGTTGGGCGCCTCGGCATGATAGCGGCGCACCTGATCGAAGGCTTCGGCGATGCCCTCCAGGCGGGTGGCAGCTTTGGTCTCGACCAGGATGACTGGGATGCCGTTGACGAGAAAGACCACATCGGCGCGGATTTTATGGGGGCCGCTGTGGAAGCAAAACTCATCGGTGACATGAAAGGTGTTGGCTTCCAGGTGCTCGGGATCGAGCAGGCGCAGGTTGCGCTCGCGGCGCTCGACCTGGACGAAGACCGTCTTCAGCCCTTTGAGGTATTCCCAGGCTTCGCGATTGCCCTCGATGTCGGGGCGGAGGCGCACCAGGCGGGCGACGACCTCGGCGGCCTGTTCCGCAGAGGTGATCACGCCGGGGTTGAGACGCTGCAACTGGGCGATCAGCACACCTCGCAGAAACGGCTGCTCAGGCCCGTGACGCAGGCGCAGGGCCTCCTCAGGTGGTAGGTAGGTCCAGCCGGCCTCTTCGGCGTAGCGGATGAGCGGGTTTTGGACGGTACGACGTTCGGATGCCAGACTCATCGTTCACCTCTAGGGGAATGATCCGCCTCTTCCTGTTTGAGCATGTTCCAGATAGCTCGCGCCAGCGGATCGGGGACGGTGCGGGCCTGATTTCCACTTGCCAGCGTCGGGGGTTTTCGATGATGTATTGGCGGATGGCGTTCAAGGCGCGTTCGTGGCGGATGATG